>NZ_JBFBGK010000081.1:0-41903 GCF_040684615.1 Streptomyces sp. NPDC089919 | reverse complement strand
GGCTGGATTTCCAGCCCCGCCGGCGATTGAGGCGACCGCCGCGCAGCGGTGGTGCGGGGGATCCGGGGGCAGCCGCCCACCGGTTTCGGGAAGGGGCGGGTAGGGGACGGCTCCGCGCAGCGGCAGCGGTCATGACAGCTGCGCACGGAGGTAGGCCCGCCAGTCGGCGGTGAAGGCGGGCTCCGTCGTGCCGAGGACGACGGCGAAGGCCGAGGCCGGGGAGACGGCGGCGGCCTCGTAGAAGGAGATCAGCGCCGGTACCCCCCACCGCTCCGCGGCCAGCCGCACCGCCAGCCAGGAGGACTCGTACGCCCGCGCCAGCCGCTCCGGGTCCCCCGAGAAGGCGAAGTCCTCCGCGGAGGGCAGCGTCGACGGCCCGTCCCCCGAACGGACCGCCCGCGCGAGCGCCGGCGCCGCCTGCCGGGGCGTGCGGTCCACGCTCCGGTAGGCCACGTAGTCCGCGAAACCCTCCGAGAGCCACAGCGGCGTCTGGCCGGTGGTCGCGGCCCGGGTGGCCACGTGCACGGTCTCGTGGGTGAGCACCACCCGGCGGCCGAGGTCGTCCAGCTTCCGGTAGGCGTCCGGGTTGACCGTGACCCGGTCCCCCGGCGTGGTGGTCACCGCCGCGATCCCCGCGTACGAGGCGGCCGGCGAGCCGAGCAGCCCCGCCATGGCCTCCAGCGAGGCCGGTACCAGCATCAGCACCCGGCGGTCCCAGCTGCGCGGCCAGACCGCCGCCACCGCCGGCACCGCCCGGTCGGCCGTCGCGGCGACGCCCTGGAGGGTGGCCGGGTCCTGCCCGACGCCCAGGACCAGCGAGGCGGTGCCCCGGACCGCGGTCACCTTCCCCTGGTCCCACAGCTGCGGGTGCGCCCCGGCTCCGGGCCGGTCGCCGGTGACGTACCAGTGCCCGTCGGACTCGCCGAGTTCGACCTCCCGGGCCGAGACCACCGGCTCGGTGTCGTAGCCGGCGATCCGGTAGCGCAGTTCGGCGGCGACGAACGCCACCCGGCCCTCCCGGCGCACCGAGAGCACGGCGTACTCCCAGGAGGCCAGCGGCACCGCGGCGGTGTTCGCGTACGCGGCCCGGGCGCCCGGGCGCCGGTCCAGGGCCAGGTAGCCGGCCTCGTCGTGGGCCAGCAGGGCCCCGGCCCAGCGCGCCAGCGCCGCGCGCGGGGGCCCCTCGCCGGCGCTCACCCGCGCCGGCGCCGCACAGCCCCCGACCAGCACCAGGAGCAGCAGTGCCAGCACCGCCCGCAGCGGCGTACGTCCCTTCACCCGGTGATCGTACGACCGTACGGGCCGGAAGCGGGCCCGGCGCGTCAGGGCCGGGTGACCGCCGAGACCGGCATCATCCCGACCGGGTCGTAGCGGACCGGGGCGCCGGGGTACGGAGCATGGACGACCTGCCCGTTGCCGACGTACATCCCGACGTGGCTGGCGTCCGAGCGGTAGGTGACCAGGTCCCCGGGGCGGGCCTCGGAGAGCGGCACCTGCCGCCCGGCGAACCGCTGCGCCTGCGAGGTCCGCGGCAGCGCGACGCCGGCCTGCCGGTACGACCAGACCATCAGCCCCGAGCAGTCGAAGGCGGAGGGCCCGGTGGCGCCCCACACATAGGGGCGGCCCACCGCGGCCCGGGCGGCCATCACGGCCGCCGCGGCGCGGCCCGAGGAGGCGCCCACCGGCCCGGAGAGGTCCGGCAGCCCTTCGGGGCGGTGCAGGGAGCGGGAGGAGCGCTCGAAGTCGGCGCGCTCGTCGGAGGGCATCGCGTTGAGGATCCGGCGGGCGGCGGCCAGCTTGGCGGTCACCGACCGCTTCTGCCGGGCCACGTCCGAGCGCAGCGCCTCCAGTTCGGAGAGCTTGCGGGAGGCCTCCCGGCGCTGCTGGCCGAGCTTGCGCTGGGCCTCGCGCAGTTCGTCGAGCCGGGCGGTCTGGCGGCCGGTCAGCCGGTCGAGCGCGGCGGCCTTCTCCAGGTACCCGTCGGGGTCCTCGGAGAGCATCAGGGCGACGGTCGGGTCCACTCCCCCGGAGCGGTACTGGGCCCCTGCGTACGCGCCGAGCACCCCGCGCATGGTGTTGATGCGGTCCTGGCCGCGGGCGATGGCGTCCTGGGCCTGGCCGACCTCGGCGCGCAGCCGGGAGGCGCGCTCGCCGGCCTTGTTGAAGCGTTCGGTGGCCTGTTCGGCCTCTTCGAAGAGCCGGTCCACCCGGGCCCGGGCGCCGCCGGCCGGTTCCTCCGGAGCCGCGCTCGCGGGGGCGGCCGACAGGGCTGCCGCCGCGGTGGCGGCGGTGGCCGCGGCGGCGGTCAGGACGGTGGCCCGGGTACCGCGCTCCAGGCCCGACGGGGCGGGCCGACGATGGGACGCCACTGGAAGCCGCACTCCCTTCCGCTCGCGCGGGCCCGTCCCCGCCCCCCGTGGACGGATGCGTTCCGGGCTCCGCGGTGGCCGACAGTAGCCGCGCGGGCACACCCCGGCCAACGACCCCCGCAGCCACGGACAGTGACGCCCCGCCGGAGAACACAGGTCACCGACGGGGCGCGGGGTCAGCTTCGGTCGCGGCAATTCCCCCGGATGGGCGGGTGTCGGCGGGTCGCCGACGGGCCAGGGCTGGCGGCGGGGACGGCTTCGCGGGGGTCCGGAAACACGAACGCGCCGCCCCGGAGGGCGGCGCGTTCGGAAGGTTGCGGGCGCGTCAGGAGACGCGGACGCCGAACTGGAACGGCATGTTGTCGATCGACTCGTACTTGACGCCGCCGCGCGGGTTGGAGGCGTGCAGCACGGTGCCGTTGCCGGCGTAGAGGCCGACGTGGTGCAGGTCGCCGTAGAAGAACACCAGGTCGCCGAGCTGCAGCTGGCTGCGGCCGATGCGGGTGCCGTCGTTGATCTGCGTGAAGGTGGTGCGGCTGATGCCGACGCCGGCCTGGCGGTAGGCCCACTGCGTCAGGCCCGAGCAGTCGAAGGCGTTGGGGCCGGTGGCCGCGGGTATGTAGGCCGAACCGAGCTTGGTCCGGGCGGCCACGAGGGCGTCGTAGGCCCGGCCGGAGCCCTTGAGGTTGCCGACCTTGCCGGTGTCGCCGCCGCCGAGGCCGCCGCGGTCACCGCCACCGCGGCTGGCGCGCTTCTCGTCCTCTTCCTGGAGCCGCTGCCGCTCGGCGGCGGTCAGGGTGTTGAGCAGCTTCTGCGCCTCGCCGAGCTTGCCCTGGACCTCGGCCTTCTTCTGGGCCAGCTCCTTGCGGGTGTCCGCGAGGTCCTTCAGCTTGCCGGCCGCCTCCTGGCGCTCCTGGGCGAGGCTGCGCTGCTTGGCCTGGATCTTGTGGACCGACTCGACCTGCTTGGCGCTCAACTGGTCGAGCACCGCGGCCTGGTCGAGGTATTCGTCCGGGTCGGCGGAGAGCAGCAGCTGGACGGAGCTGTCGACACCGCCGGAGCGGTACTGGGCGCTGGCCATCGAACCCAGCTGGTCCCGCATGTCGTTGAGCTCCTGCTGGCCCCGGGCGACCTTGTCCTGGATCGCGCCGATCTCCTTCTGGAGCTTCGCCTGCTGCTCGCCGGCCTTGTTGAGCTTCTCGGTGGCCTGCTCCGCCTGGTCGTACAGCGCGTCGACCTGGGACTTGACCTCGTCCTTGCTCGGCTTGGCGGGGGCCGCCTGGGCGGACTGGGACGCGAGGGCGACAGCGGCGGCGGCGGTTGCGGTGAGCACGGTCACACGAGCGCGGGTCGGCTGCTTGGGTCGACGGTGGGACGCCACGGGGGCGAGCTCCTTCTTCCTCGAGCCGCCGAACAACGCAGTCTCGGCGGTCCTCCGCCCGCCACCCCGAATGGGTGATCAACCGCACGAAGGTTTGAAGCCCGACCCTAGTGACCTTTCTGTGATCAGTTCAAATCCTGATGAGAAAAATCTCGGTCACCGACCTGCTTCTTTACCTACAGCGCACGCTCCGTGCCGGGCATTTGACGGTCTGTTCCGTCACTGCAGCACCAAATCGGGCATAGCTCGCATGAGTTGCTAGACGCGTGAAAGCCGCTTCAGGAGCAATGCGGACGCAACGGGCCGGGCCCCCGCCTTGGCCACCCCGTCGGCCACCTCGCGGTCGGTGGAGACCACCACCACCGGCCGGCCGGGCGGCTCGGCCCGCACCAGCTGACGGATCAACTCGTCAGCGGTGACACCCGGCTTGGAGAACAGCACCCGCACCCCGCGCGGCGGCGCCAGCAGCACCGGCGCGGCCAGCTCGGCCCCGTCGAAGACACAGGTCATCTCGGCGCCGGTCTGCGCGGCCAGCAGCGACAGCCCGCCCAGCAGCCGCAGCCGCTGCTTCTCCAGCGGCATCGTCGGATAGCCGGTCTTGGTGACGTTGTAGCCGTCCACCACCAGATGGGCCTGCGGCAGCGCCAACAGCTGGTCCAGCAGCGCCGGGTCGGTCTCCGACAGCGCCCGGGCCGCGATGTCCTTGGGCGTCATCCGGCCCGGCTCCACCGCGTCCACGGTGTCGGCCGGCCGCACCGAGACGGGCGGCAGCGCCAGCTCGCGGCGCAGCCCCTGCGCCGACTCGAGCACGGTGTCCAGCAGCAGCCGCAGCCGCATGTCCTCGACACTGCGGCCCTCGCGCGCCGAGCGCCGGCTCGCCTCCAGGGCCGCCTCGACCTCCGAGAGCCGGGACTTCAGCCGCCGGCCCTCGCTCTCCGCGGCGGCGACCTGGGCGGCGGCCTCGGCGCGGATGCCGTCGGTCTCGGCCGTGTGCTTGCGCAGCGCCGCCTCGCCCCGCTTGACGTCGTTGAGGGCGCTACGCAGCTTACGCTGAAGCGATTCGGCTTCCTTGCGGGCGGCGTCCAGGTCCTGCCGCAGCTGCTCGCCGCCGGTGCGCTGGGCCTCCCGCAGGTCGGCCAGTTCGGCGCGCAGCCGCTCCAGTTCGCGCTGGGTCTCCTCGCCGGCCCGCTCGGCGTCGGCCCGCTGGGCCTCCTCGCCCGCCGCGGCCACCAGCTTCACCCAGCCCGCGGGCCGCAGGACGTACGCCACCGCCGCCACGTCGAGCGGATCGGCGGCGGCCGGCGGGGCCCCGGACTCCAGGGCCGCGGCCAGTTCGGGCTGCGTCTCCTTCAGCCGCTCGCCGATCCGGCCGCGGAAGAGCGGGTCGCCCTCCAGCGCGGCGGCCATCGCGTTGCCCGCGAACTTGGCCCGCCGGGTCGGGGTGAAGCGGGCGTACTGGCGCAGCTGCGCCGGGAGGTCCGCGACCGTCAGGCCGCCGAAGGCGTCCGAGACGAACGCGACCACCCGGCGCCGCACGCCGTCCGGCAGAGGCCGGTCGAGCGCTTCGGCGTCGCCGCCGGCCGCACCGGCCGGCTCAGCGTCGCTTGCAGGCTCCACAGATCCGTCACCCCTACCGTCAACCGTCATGTCGGACCCGACCCCTCAGGAGTCGGCGCCCGGCCTGTCCACGAGTTCGATCTGGTCCACGGCGTTGCACCAGCGGCAGCGGACCGACTCGATGGTCTCACTCACCACCTCGCGCTCCTCGACCTTGGGCTCCCCGGCAAGGTCCAGGTGGACGTACTCGACCACCTTGGACGAGCGGGTCACGTCGAACCGGGTGAGGTTGCCGCACAGGGTGCAGCGCCAGCGGGTCGTGGCGGTCGGCAGGGGAACCGTCATCGGGCGGTCTCTCTCCTTCGGTGGCGTCGGGTCCGCCGGGCCGCGGTGGCTCTTACCACGCCGCCCGGCAGCGGTACCGCTCGTTACCCTACGGCCTGTCGCGGTCCCCCGGCCCGGGCGTGTCCTGCATGCGAGACGCGGCGGGGCGAGCTGTGCCGGTCCGTCCCCGTACGACATGCTCTGTCCATGATCGTACGGTGGGAGGTCCTGCGGAGCGCCGCCCGCGGGCCGGTGGTCACCCGGACCCTGATCGCCCTGTGCTGCCTGCTCTTCCTGCTCGGTCCGCTGTCCGGCTTCGACCCCTGGTACGGCACCGGCGACCGGCTGATGGTCGCCCAGAGCGCCTACCTGCGGCGCTGGGGGGTGGTGCCGGACGAGCTCTTCGGCGGCTCCGCCCGGGCCGCGCTGACCCCGCTGACCGCGCTCTTCCTGCACGGCAGCTGGCTGCACCTGCTCGGCAACATGCTCTTCCTGCACGTCTTCGGCGGTCTGCTCGAAGAGCGGATGGGGCGGCTGGAGTACGTCCTCTTCTACCTGGTCTGCGGCTACCTGGCGCTCGCGGCGTACGCGGCGGCCAACGTCTCCTCCGACCAGACGCTGATCGGCGCCTCCGGCGCGATCTCGGGGGTGCTCGGCGCCTACCTGTGCCTCTTCCCCCGCGCCCGGGTGACCAGCCTGCTGCCCTTCCTCTTCTTCCTGCCGCTGCGCTTCCCTGCCTGGGTGGTCCTGGTCTTCTGGTTCGCGGTCCAGTGGCTCGCCCAGCACCGCGCCGGCGACAACCCGTCGGTGGCGTACCTGGCCCACCTGGTCGGCTTCTCCCTGGGCTTCCTCTACGCCTGGGGCCGCTACCGGCGTACGACTAGAGTGAACGGACCAGCCACGGCCACCGAGGGAGACAGCCAGCCGTGATCACCGCTCTTGTCCTGATCAAGACCAGCGTGGACCGCATCCCCGAGATCGCGGAGTCCATCGCGGCCCTGGAGAGCGTCAGCGAGGTCTACTCCGTCACCGGCACCTACGACCTGATCGCCATGGTGCGGGTGGCCCGGCACGAGGACCTGGCGGACATCATCCCCGGCCGGATCAGCAAGATCCCGGGCGTCGAGGCCACCGACACCCACGTCGCCTTCCGCACCTACTCCCAGCACGACCTCGAAGCCGCCTTCGCCATCGGCCTGGACGCCTGACGCAGGCGCGCCGGCACGGGTGCGCGGTGCCGGGCCCCCCGTGCCCGGCACCGCGGGTGGCACTCACACCGCCGGGACGCAGCGGCCCTCTTCGGTGCGGTACTGCCACTTGGCGCCGTCCGCGACCAGTTCCCTGACCGCGCCGACGAAGCGGTCCACGTGCTCGTCCGGGGTGCCCGCGCCGAAGCTGACCCGGATGGCGTTGAGCGAGCGCTCGCCGGGGGCCGCCTCCGGTGCCCCGCACTCGCCCGGCTCCTGGGGCTCGCTGCCCAGCAGGGTGCGCACCAGCGGGTGCGCGCAGAAGAGGCCGTCGCGGACCCCGATGCCGTACTCGGCCGACAGGGCGGCGGCGAAGTGGGAGCTGTTCCAGCCCTCCACCACGAAGGAGATGACGGCCACCCGGGGCGCGTCGTCGCCGAACAGCGAGAGCACCCGGACCTCGGGGACCTCCGCCAGGCCCGCCCGGACCCGCCGGATCAGCTGCTGCTCGCGCTCGACCAGGGTGTCGAAGCCGGCCTCGGTCAGCGCCCGGCAGGCGGAGGCGATCGAGTAGGCGCCGATCACGTTCGGCGAACCGGCCTCGTGGCGGGCGGCGGTGGTGTGCCAGTCGACGTCCACTCCCCCGTCCTCGCGGCGGGCCACCTTGCGCGAGGCGCCGCCGCCGGCCAGGTACGGCTCGGCGGCCTGGAGCCAGTCGGCCCGGCCGGCCAGCACGCCCGAGCCGAAGGGCGCGTACAGCTTGTGGCCGCTGAAGGCGATCCAGTCCACGTCGAGTTCCTGCACCGAGACCGGGTGGTGCGGGGCCAGCTGGGCGGCGTCCACCACGATCCGGGCGCCGTGCGCGTGGGCCGCCGCGGCCAGGTCCTTGACCGGCCACAGCTCGCCGGTGACGTTCGAGGCGCCGGTGACGCAGACCAGCGCCGGGCCGTAGGGCTCCCGGTCGGCCAGGGCGCGCTCCAGGGTCGCCACGGCCTGCGCCGGGGTGCGGGGCGCGTTCAGGTAGGTGACCTGCGCGCCCTGCCAGGGCAGCAGCGAGGCGTGGTGCTCGGTCTCGAAGACGAAGACCTGGCAGTCGGCCGGCAGGGCCCGGGCGAGCAGGTTCAGGGAGTCCGTGGTGGAGCGGGTGAAGATCACCTGATCGGATGACCGGCAGTCGAGGAACTCCGCCACCGTGACCCGGCTCTGCTCGAAGAGGTCGGTGGAGAGCTGCGAGAGGTACCCGGCGCCGCGGTGCACGCTGCCGTAGTAGGGCGCGTAGGCCGCCACGTCGTCCCAGACCCGCTGGAGCGCGGGGGCACTGGCCCCGTAGTCCAGGGCCGCGTAGGTGACTTCGCCGCCGGTGACCAGCGGGACGGTGACGTCCCGGCCGAGCACGGGCAGCGGGCCGGCACAGCAGGCGTCGGCCTCGGGGGCGGCGGCGGTGGCGTCGACGGAGGAGGTGGTGGCGGCGGCATTCGGGTACGCGGACATGGCGGTATCTCCGGGGCAGTAAGGGCGGAATGGCTTCGGTGGCCCGTACATGGGTACGCCGATGGGGCGTGACGGTACGGAAGGTGCCTTGAAGTTCCCTCGACGCGCGGGCGTGACGACGGCCGGGGCGCAGGGGGTGAAGAAGGGCGCTGGGCGCCTATCGCATTCGCTTGCTCACGGAAAAGACTCCTCGAGTAGACCAGGACCCCTGGTGTTCGAGGGGTCCGCGCTTGCCGTAGACCTCGCTGCCTACGGCCTGGTCATCACCCGGGGCACCCCGCCACGGACGGAGGGTTGCCGGACAGCAAGCCGGGGCCAAAACGCTGTCACTCGTGACCTGCGCAGCATCCTGCCACATGATCGGGAAGGCACAAGCCCCCGTCCGCGATGCGGACGGGGGCCGGTCGGCGTAGTGCGCGGCTGCGCCTCAAGCGTTGCTGGCGGCCACCCAGCGGTCCAGGGCCGCCCGGGCGGAGCCCGAGTCGATGGACTCGGCCGCCCGGTCCATCGCGGCCCGCAGCTGCTCCTCCAGGGAGCCGGTGCCGGGGTCCAGGGCCACCAGGGCCGCGCCCGCGTTCAGCAGGACCGAGTCGCGGACCGGACCCTGCTCGCCGGCCAGCAGCCGGCGGGCCACGTCGGCGTTGTAGGACGGGTCCCCGCCGCGCAGCGCGGAGATGTCCACCGTCTCGATGCCCACGTCCCGCGGGTCGAAGGGGAGTTCTGTGACCTCGCCGCCGCGCACCCACCAGATCCGGGAGGTGCCGGTGGTGGTCAGCTCGTCCAGGCCGTCGTCGCCGCGGAAGACCAGGGCGGAGGTGCCGCGCTCGGCGAGCACCCCGGCCATGATGGGGGCCATCCGGGGGTCCGCCACGCCCACCGCCTGGGCGGTCACCCGGGCCGGGTTGGTGAGCGGGCCCAGGGCGTTGAAGGAGGTACGGATGCCCAGGTCCCGGCGGGCCGGGGCGGCGTAGCGCAGCGCCGGGTGGAAGACCACGGCGGCGCAGAAGGTGATGCCGGCCTCCTCGGCGACCTGCGCCACCCGCTGCGGGGTGAGGGCGAGGTTGACGCCCAGCTTCTCCAGGACGTCGGAGGAGCCGCTGGCGGAGGAGGCGGCCCGGTTGCCGTGCTTGACGACCTTGGCCCCGGCGCCGGCCATCACGATGGCCGACATGGTCGAGATGTTGACGGTCTTGGCGCCGTCGCCGCCGGTGCCGACGATGTCGACGGTGCGGCCGGGGACCTCGATCAGGTTGGCGTGCTCGTACATCGTGCGGACCAGGCCGGTGTACTCCTCGACGGTCTCGCCCTTGGCCCGCAGCGCGACCGCGAAGCCGGCGATCTGGGCGTCGGAGGCCTCGCCCCGCATGATCCGGTCCATGGCCCAGGCGGTGTCGTCCGCGGTGAGGTCCCGGCCGGTCAGCAGGGCGTCGAGGACGGACGGCCAGGAACGGGCCGCCACGCTGTCGCCGCCTGCCGGGGTCGCAACGTTCATGGTCCGCTCCTGGGTTCCACAGAGGTGAGGGGAAGTCACCCTCAGCCTATCGAGCCCCACGGACGGCGAAGAGCCCCGTCCACACGCTGGACGGGGCTCTTGCCGTGGCGACTACTGTTTGTGATCAAGCACAACCAGTGGGGCGATCAGTGGTGGCCGTGGCCGCTCTGGATCTCCTTGAACTCCTCCACCGTGGGCTTCGGAATCTGGTTGTCCTCGCCGTACATGCCCTTGCTGAGGCTGACCCGCAGCTTCTCGCTCCGGGTGATCTTGCGCTCCACGCCGTTCTCGTCCACCTTCGGGCCGAGCTCGGCCGGCTCGTACTGGTGGTGCGAGGTGAGGGTGTGCAGCTTGCCCGGCGACAGCGGCTCGTGGACCTCGATGAACTCACCGTGCGGCAGGCGCTTGATGATGCCGGTCTCGCGACCGTGCAGCACCTTGTCCCGGTCCCGGCGCTGGAGGCCGAGGCAGATCCGCTTGGTGATCACGAAGGCGATGACCGGGGCGACGAAGAAGCCGATCCGGACGAACCAGGTGATCGAGTTGATCGACAGGTGGAAGAACTGGGCGAACATGTCGTTGCCGCCACCGACGAGCAGCACGAGGTACCAGACGATCCACGCGACACCGAACGCCGTACGGGTCGGGGCGTTGCGCGGGCGGTCCAGCAGGTGGTGCTCGCTCTTGTCACCGGTCGCCCAGGACTCGATGAACGGGTAGACCGCGATGGCCGCCAGGACGAGCGGGAAGAGCACCAGCGGGATGAACACGCCCAGGACGAGCGTGTGGCCCCACAGGTTGATCTCCCAGCCCGGCATGGCACGGATCAGGCCTTCCGGCATGCCCATGTACCAGTCGGGCTGTGCACCGGTGGACACGTGGTCCGGGGTGTACGGACCGATGGCCCAGATCGGGTTGATCGAGGCGATCGCCGCGGTGGCCGCGATGACGCCGAAGACCAGGAAGAAGAAGCCGCCGGCCTTGGCCGCGTACACGGGCAGCAGCGGGGTGCCGACCACGTTGTTCTCGGTCTTTCCGGGACCCGCGAACTGCGTGTGCTTGTGGTAGAAGACGTACACCAGGTGCACGGTCACCAGCGCGAGCAGGATGCCCGGCAGCAGCAGGATGTGGAAGGAGTAGAACCGCGCGACGAAGTCGTCGCCGGGGAACTCGCCGCCGTAGAGGAAGAACGACAGGTACGTGCCGACCAGCGGCACGGACAGGATCGCGCCCTCCATGAAGCGGACACCGGTGCCCGAGAGCAGGTCGTCCGGCAGGGAGTAGCCGGTGAAGCCGGTGAACATACCGACGACCAGCATGGTCCAGCCGAACAGGTAGTTGATCTCACGCGGCTTGCGGTACGCGCCCGTGAAGAACACGCGCATCATGTGCACCAGCATGCCGGCGAGGAACACCAGCGCCGCCCAGTGGTGGATCTGCCGGATCAGCAGACCGCCGCGGACGTCGAAGCTGATGTCGAGCGTCGACTTGAACGCCTCCGACATCCGCACACCCTGGAGCGGCACGTACGAGCCGTGGTACACGACCTCGTTCATGCTCGGGTGGAAGAACATCGTCAGGTAGCACCCGGTGAGGATGATGACGATGAAGCTGTAGAGGCAGATCTCACCCAGCATGAAGGACCAGTGGTCCGGGAAGATCTTGCGCATGTTCGTCTTGGCCATCGCGTAGATGCCAAGACGGCCATCCGCCCAGTCGGCCATCCGCTCGCCGGCGGGCGCCTTGCGCTCAGTGTCAGTGGCAGTGCTCATCCGCGCTCCCAGAAAGCAGGACCGACGGGCTCTTCGAAGTCGCCGAGCGCCTCGAGGAAGCCTTCGTCATTCACGCCGATCCGCAGCTGCGGGAGGGCGTGACCGGCCGGGCCGAAGATGACGCGGGCGCCGTCGGAGAGGTCGAAGGTGGACTGGTGGCACGGGCAGAGCACGTGGTGCGTCTGCTGCTCGTACAGGCTGATCGGGCAGCCGACGTGGGTGCAGATCTTCGAGTAGGCGACGATGCCGTCGTGGGACCACTCGAGTTCCTGCTTGTCCTTGATGTCCTCCGGCTTGATGCGGACGATCATCAGGGCGGCCTTGGCGATCTCCTCCATGTACCCGTGCTGGTCCTCTTCGAGGCCCTCGGGCTTGGCGAAGGTCAGCGAGCCCACCGCGATGTCCTCGGGACGCAGCGGCTCCATCGTGTTCTGGTTGATGATGAGCTTGCCCTTGGACCACATGGTGGTGCGGAGCTTCTTCTCCGGCAGCGTGCCCATGTCGCGCAGCAGGATGACGCCCGCGAGCGGCACCAGCGAGACGGCGCCGATCAGGGTGTTGCGGAGCAGCGGGCGCCGGGCGATGTTCGCCTCGGTGACGCCGTCGTTCCACTCCTTGAGGACCAGGGCCTTCTTGGCCGCGTCGGCGCTGACGGGGTGCCGCTCGTCGGCGACCTCCACGTCGGACATGAGGGTGCGGCCCCAGTGGACCGCGCCCGCGCCGATGCAGAAGAGGGCGGTGCCCAGGGTCAGGCCGAGAGCGAAGTTCAGTCCGCTCACGTGCCCGAACGGGAAGATGAACACGATCTTGTCGACCGGGATGGTCACGTACGCGGCGATGAAGCCGATCGTGGCCAGCATCGAGATCGTGAACAGCAGGGCGATGACGCGCTCGGACCGCTTGGCGGCCCGCTCGTCGATGTCCTGGATGCGCGGCCTGTGAGGGGGCAGGCCCGGGTCGGCGAACGGGTCGTCCGCGACCGCTACGCCACCGTGGTGCGCGTCCTGCACGGTCGGCAGGTTCTCTTCGGGAATGTCTTGGCTACTCATGACTTCTTGGCCTTAGCGGTGTGGGCCGCGACCCAGACGGCGACAGCGATCAGCGCACCCAGGCCGAAGACCCAGCCGTAGAGACCCTCGGACACGGGGCCGAGGCCACCGAGCTTGAAGCCGCCCGGGCTCGCCGACTTGTCACTGTTGACGGTCTGGATGTACGCGATGATGTCCTTCTTCTGCTTCTCCGGCATGGTGCTGTCCGGGAAGGAGGGCATGTTCTGCGGGCCGGTGAGCATGGCCTCGTAGATGTGCTTCGGCTCCACGCCCTCGAGGTTGGGCGCGTACTTGCCGTACGTGAGCGCACCGCCCTCACCGGTGAAGTTGTGGCACTGCGCGCAGTTGTTGCGGAAGAGCTCGCCACCCTTGGCGATGTCGGCACCCGCCGGGTCGTACTGCTTCTCGCTCGGCACGGCCGGGCCGGCGCCGAGGGAGGAGATGTACGCCGCGAGCTGGTCGATCTGCGCCTGGGTGTAGATGTTCTTCTTCCGCGGCACCTGGGCGCCGGGCTGCTGGGCGGGCATGCGGCCCGTGCTCACCTGGAAGTCGACGGCGGCCGCGCCGACGCCGACGAGGCTCGGGCCGTCAGAGGAGCCCTGGCCGCCGGTTCCGTGGCAGGTCGCACAGTTGACGGCGTAGAGCTTCTTGCCTTCGTCGATGGCGAGGGACTGGGAAGTTTCGTCGGCCTGCGCCTTGCCCGCGGGCGCGAAGGCGGCGTACAGCCCCCCAGTGGCCGCCAGCGCGAGGAGTAGAACGACGACCGCCGCCAGCGGATGGCGTCGTCGTGCGGAGAGCTTTTTCACGGATTACCCCGGTGTCAGGATCTTCTGCGTCGGTGCTTGCTGGATGTGTTTCGGGCCGGGCCCGATTACTTGATCAGGTAGATCGTGGCGAAGAGGCCGATCCAGACAACATCGACGAAGTGCCAGTAGTAGGACACGACGATGGCCGACGTGGCCTGTTCGTGGGTGAACCTCTTGGCCGCGTACGTCCGGCCCAGGACCAGCAGGAAGGCGATGAGACCGCCCGTCACGTGCAGACCGTGGAAGCCGGTGGTCAGGTAGAAGACCGAGCCGTACGGGTCAGAGGACAGCGAGATGCCGTCCTTCTTGACCAGCTCGGTGTACTCGAACACCTGGCCGCCAATGAAGATCGCACCCATCACGAAGGTGATCACGAACCAGGTGCGGAGCTTCTTCACGTCGCCGCGCTCGGCGGCGAAGACGCCGAGCTGGCACGTGAGGGAGGAGAGCACCAGGATCGTGGTGTTCGTCGCCGAGAACGGAAGGTTCAGCGCATGCGCCATTTCCTTCCAGTGCTCGGTGCCCGTCACCGATCGCAGGGTGAAGTACATCGCGAAGAGGGCCGCGAAGAACATCAGCTCGGAACTCAACCAGATGATGGTTCCGACGCTGACGAGGTTCGGCCGGTTGACCGTCGGGTGCGCGTGCCCGGTATCTACTGTCGTTGCTGTCGCCACGACCGACATTATGTCGGTCGCTTATCCCGCCCTCACCCCGGGGGGTGCCGTTCGGAGTGTCCGGGGGGTGTGCACTGCCCGAACGGCCCATCAGATGGCTGTCCGAACCGATGTTGAGGGGCCGTCGGACGGAGTAGCATCCCGCGCATCATCAACGTGATTCATGTGACACGTGGAGGAACGATGCGGGCGAGTGCGAGGGTCCTGGTCTACAGCGACGACGCCAACACGCGGGAGCAGGTGCGGCTGGCGGCCGGGCGCCGGCCGGCCTCGGACCTGCCGCCGGTGGAGTTCCTCGAGTGCGCGACGCTGCCGGCGGTGCTGAGCGAGCTGGAGGCCGGCGGGATCGACGTCTGCGTGCTGGACGGCGAGGCGGTGCCGGCGGGCGGCATGGGCGTGTGCCGGCAGATCAAGGACGAGGTGTTCAACTGCCCGCCCGTGCTGCTGCTGATCGGGCGTCCCCAGGACGCGTGGCTGGCCACCTGGAGCCGTGCGGACGCGGCCGTCACCCTTCCGGTGGACCCGGTGGAGTTCGCGGGGGCGCTGGCGGCGCTGCTGCGGGGCCGGCTGGCCGTGGGCGCCTGATCCGGCTCCGAGCGGGGCGAAGGCCCTCGTAGGAGCCCGTAAAGGCCCTGTGAACGCCCCAGGGGGCCCGTACGCGTGCGTACGGGCCCCCTGGGGCGTTCCGGGGACGGGCGGGGCCCCCGGGGCCCGCGGGGCTACACCTCGGGGCGCAGCCGGGCCGTGTCGGCCGGGGTGTGGCCGTCCTGGGTGCCGGAGAGCAGGGCGCTGCCCTCCCGCCACTTCTTCCACGGCAGGTTCCAGTCGCCGTAGCCGTTGCCGAAGTTGTCCATGTCGTCGCCGATGCTGTTGACGACCTGGACGACGTCGCCCTCGCGGATGTTCTCGTAGAACCAGGCGGCGTTGCTGGTGCTCATGCCGGTGCAGCCGTGGCTGACGTTCTCGTAGCCCTGGGAGCCCACCGACCAGGGCGCGGCGTGCACGTACTCACCGCTCCAGGTGACGCGGGTGGCGTAGTACACCGGCAGGTCGTACGAGTCGGAGGAGCCCTCGGCGATGCCGACGGTGGTGCCGCGCATCCGGACGTAGTACTCCTTGCCGAGCACGACCTTGATGCCGTTGCGGGTGGAGAAGCCCGGCTTTCCGGTGGTGACCGGGATGGTGTTGACCACTTCTCCGTTGCGCTTGAAGGTCAGCTGGTGCGAGGCGGCGTCGGTGGTGACCTCGACCCGGTCGCCGATGGTCAGGCGCAGCGGCTTGGCGGCGGCCCCGTAGAGGTGGTCGGAGACCCGGACGCCCTCGAGGTTGCTCCGTACGGAGACGGTGGCGTTGGCGGGCCAGTACTCCTTCGGGCGGTAGTGCAGCTTCTTGTCGTCGACCCAGTACCAGGCGCCGTCGACCCGGGGGCTGGACTCGACGACCAGGGCCCGCTCGATGACGGCCCGGGCGGCCTTGTCCTTGACGGGCTCGCTGAGCTCGGCCGTGACCGGCTGCCCGACGCCGTAGGTGCCCGCCTCCGGGCCGAATTCGGCCCGGACGAGCTTCTTGGCCGGGGTGGTCTCGAAGGTGGCGGTGCGCTGGCCGGGGGCGCCGTCCCCGTCCTCCGTGCTGACCTGGACCGTGTACCGGACGCCGGCGGCCAGGGCGGCGGTGCTGTGCCAGCGGTCGCCGTCCGCGGAGAGCTCGCCGGCCAGCCGGCGGCCGTGGGTGTCGACCGCGGTGACGTCGGTGATCCGGCCGTCGCCGCCCTTGAGGGTGACTTCCAGCGGGCGGTCGGGGTCCACCGGGCGACTACCCGGCTTCTGGTTGAACACGACCTGGTCGCCCGCGTCGTACGGGCGGGCGGACAGCGGGTCGTCCTCGGACCCGCAGGCAGTGGCCCCGGCCCCGAGGGACGCGACCAGCAGGGAGCAGCTGAGAACCGTCCAAAGACGCGGTGTGTGACTCATGACTCAACGCTATGAAGATATGACAATTACGGCGCGCGGGGTGCCTGCAAACGAGGGGCCCGGACTCCCCCTTTCGGAGGTGTCCGGGCCCCTCGGTGCGTGCCGAACTGCGGTCAGCGCCTACTGGTTGGCGTTCTCACCGCGGTAGTACTCGTACACCCAGCCCCACAGACCCACGAGGATCACCGGAGCGGAGAAGTACAGCAGCCACCAGCCGAAGACGACGCCCAGGAACGCGAGCGCGCCGCCGATGGCCAGCGAGAGCGGCTGCCAGCTGTGCGGGGAGAAGAAGCCGAGCTCGCCGGCCTCGTCCGCGACGTCGGCTTCCAGGTTGTCCTGGGCCATGGCGTCCACGCGCTTGGCGGTGAAGGCCAGGTAGTAGCCGATCATGACGCTCAGGCCGAAGGCCAGGAACAGCGCCGTGGTGCCCGCCGGCTCCTTCGACCACACGCCATACACGATGGCCATGATCAGAATGAACGCGGAGAGCCAGAGGAACATCTTGCCCTGGATCTTCACTTGCCGGCCTCCTTGTCACCAGCGACGGCCTTGGACTCGACGCCGTGGTACTCGAGGTGGTCCAGCGCGGCGATCTCCGGGTGGTGCAGGTCGAACGCCGGGGATTCGGAGCGGATCCGCGGCAGGGTGACGAAGTTGTGGCGCGGCGGCGGGCAGGACGTCGCCCACTCGAGCGAACGGCCGTAGCCCCACGGGTCGTCGACCTCGACCTTCTTGCCGTACTTGGCCGTCTTCCACACGTTGTACATGAACGGCAGCATCGACAGGCCGAGCAGGAACGAGCTGATCGTGGAGATGGTGTTCAGCGCGGTGAAGCCGTCGGCGTCGAGGTAGTCCGCGTAGCGACGCGCCATGCCCTCGGCACCCAGCCAGTGCTGCACCAGGAACGTGCCGTGGAAGCCCACGAACAGCGTCCAGAAGGTGATCTTGCCCAGGCGCTCGTCCAGCATCTTGCCCGTGAACTTCGGCCACCAGAAGTGGAAGCCGGAGAACATCGCGAACACCACGGTGCCGAAGACGACGTAGTGGAAGTGCGCGACGACGAAGTACGAGTCGGAGACGTGGAAGTCCATCGGGGGCGAGGCCAGGATGACGCCGGTCAGACCACCGAAGGTGAAGGTGATCAGGAAGCCGACGGCCCAGAGCATCGGGGTCTCGAAGGACAGCGAGCCCTTCCACATGGTGCCGATCCAGTTGAAGAACTTCACACCGGTCGGGACCGCGATCAGGAAGGTCATGAAGGAGAAGAACGGCAGCAGCACACCGCCGGTGACGTACATGTGGTGCGCCCACACGGTCACCGAGAGGCCGGCGATCGAGATCGTCGCGGCGATCAGGCCGATGTAGCCGAACATCGGCTTGCGGCTGAAGACCGGGATCACTTCGGAAATGATTCCGAAGAACGGTAGGGCGATGATGTACACCTCTGGGTGTCCGAAGAACCAGAAGAGGTGTTGCCAGAGCAGTGCTCCACCGTTCGACGCGTCGAACACATGGGCGCCGAACTTGCGGTCGGCCTCCAGCGCGAAGAGCGCGGCGGCCAGGACCGGGAAGGCGAGCAGGACCAGGACACCGGTCAGCAGCACGTTCCAGGTGAAGATCGGCATGCGGAACATCGTCATGCCGGGCGCGCGCATGCAGATGATCGTGGTGATGAAGTTGACCGAGCCGAGGATCGTGCCGAAGCCGGAGAAGGCCAGACCCATGATCCACATGTCGGCGCCGACGCCCGGCGAGCGGACCGCGTCCGACAGCGGGGAGTAGGCGAACCAGCCGAAGTCGGCGGCACCCTGCGGGGTGACGAAGCCGGCCACCGCGATGGTCGAGCCGAAGAGGTAGAGCCAGTACGCGAACATGTTCAGCCGCGGGAACGCCACGTCGGGCGCGCCGATCTGCAGCGGCATGATCCAGTTCGCGAACCCGGCGAACAGCGGCGTCGCGAACATCAGCAGCATGATCGTGCCGTGCATCGTGAACGCCTGGTTGAACTGCTCGTTCGACATGATCTGCGAGCCCGGACGGGCCAGCTCGGCGCGCATGGCCAGAGCCATGATGCCGCCGATGATGAAGAAGATGAACGAGGTGACCAGGTACATCGTGCCGATCGTCTTGTGGTCGGTGGTGGTCAACCACTTCACGACGACGTTGCCCGGCTGCTTGCGCCGCACCGGCAGCTCGTTCTCATACGAGTCGGCTGCGGCGGCACCCTGAGGTTCGTTGAGGATGCTCACAGTTTGTTCGTCTCCGAGTTCCGGGCCGGATCGGTCTGCTTGATGCCCGCCGGGAGGTAGCCGGTCTGACCCTTCTCAGCCAGCTCCTTCAGGTGCGCCTGGTAGCGCTCGGGGGAGACGACCTTGACGTTGAAGAGCATCCGGGAGTGGTCGACGCCGCAGAGCTCGGCGCACTTGCCCATGAAGGTGCCCTCACGCGAGGGGGTCACCTCGAAGACATTGGTGTGGCCCGGAATGACGTCCTGCTTGAACAGGAAGGGAACCACCCAGAAGGAGTGGATGACGTCGTTCGACGAGAGGATGAAGCGGACCTTCTCGCCCTTGGGCAGCCACAGGGTCGGACCCGGGTTGCCGGTCTGCGGGTTCCGGTCGGCCGGGACGCCCTTGGTGTAGACGCCCTCGGCGCCCGCGGGGAAGTCCTTGGTGAACCTGTCCGGGATGGAGGCGAGCTCCTTGGGGATCTCGCCTGCCTTCGGGGTCGAAGCGTCCCCGTCGACGTCCTCGATGTAGTTGAAGCCCCAGCTCCACTGGAAGCCGACCACGTTGATCGTGTGCTTCGGCTTCTCGGAGAGGGTGAGGAGCTTCGACTCGTCACGGGCGGTGAAGTAGAACAGCACCGAGACGATGATGAGCGGGACCACGGTGTACAGCGCCTCGATGGGCATGTTGTACCGGGTCTGCGCGGGGACCTCCACCTTGGTGCGGCTGCGCCGGTGGAAGATGACGCTCCACAGGATCAGGCCCCAGACCAGGACGCCCGTGGCGAGGGCGGCCGCCCAGGAGCCCTGCCACAGGGAGAGGATGCGCGGCGCCTCCTCGGTGACCGGGGTGGGCATTCCGAGGCGGGGGAAGTCTTTCCAGGTATACGAGCAACCAGTGGCGGTCGCCAGAACCGTTCCCGCAGTCAGCGCCTGCAGCAGCTTCCGCCGCATCGGGCGCCGCGGCGAGCGGTCGGAGCCGTAGGGACTCACGTAGCGCCTTCCCGAGAGTCTCGGCCCGCGCGGCCTGCGGCCGTCTCTCTGGTCGGTCGCCGGCCCTGACACGGGCAGGGTTTGGATGTTTATGCGGACCAAACCCTACTGGACGCTATTTGGGGTCGCGCGGGGAGGGTGCCCAACGCGCCGTCACAGCCCCCGAAGGGGTGGCTCCGCCGTCCGGGGGACGGTCCAACTGCCCCCGATCGGCGGGGTTCGGGCGGTATCTGACGGGGGCTGACCGGCGCGGGAGTGCCGGTGGCGGCCGCACGGGCCCGGTCCGCGGGGCCTGATCTACGGTGGCCGCATGCCGTACTTCGACGCCGCCTCCTCCGCCCCGCTGCACCCGGTGGCCCGCCAGGCCCTTCAAGCCGCCCTCGACGAGGGCTGGGCCGACCCCGCCCGGCTCTACCGGGAAGGACGCCGGGCCAGGCTGCTGCTGGACGCCTCGCGGGAGGCCGCGGCGGAGGCCGTCGGGTGCCGTCCCGACGAGTTGGTGTTCACTCCTTCGGGGACGCACGCGGTTCACCTCGGCATGGCGGGATCCCTCTCCGGACGTCGGCGCGTCGGCGGGCATCTGGTCGTATCGGCGGTCGAACACAGTTCTGTACTTCACTCGGCTGCCGCACACGCGGACCGGGGCGGCGAAGTCTCCGAGGTGCCGGTGGACCGTACGGGTGCCGTGGCCGCCCCGGAGTACGCGGCGGCGCTGCGGCCGGACACCGCGCTGGCCTGTCTCCAGTCGGCCAATCACGAGGTGGGCACGGAACAGCCGGTGGCCGAGGTGGCCGCGGCCTGCCGGGCGGCCGGGGTGCCGCTGCTGGTGGACGCGGCCCAGTCGCTGGCCTGGGGGGTGGTGCCGGGCGACTGGTCCCTGCTGACCGGCAGCGCCCACAAGTGGGGCGGGCCGGCCGGGGTGGGACTGCTGGCGGTCCGCAAGGGCGTCCGGTTCGCACCCCAAGGCCCCGTGGACGAACGGGAGTCGGGTCGCTCGGCCGGCTTCGAGAACATCCCGGCCGTGGTGGCGGCGGTCGCCTCGCTGCGGGCGGTACGGGCGGAGGCCGAGGCCGAGGCGGCCCGGCTGCGGGTGCTGGTGGACCGGATCCGCCGCCGGGTGGCCCGGCTGGTGCCGGACGTGGAGGTGGTGGGGGCGGCCGACCGGCGGCTGCCGCACCTGGTCACCTTCTCCTGCCTGTACGTGGACGGCGAGAGCCTGCTGCACGAGCTGGACCGGGCCGGCTTCTCGGTCTCCTCCGGCTCCTCCTGCACCAGCTCCACCCTGACGCCGAGCCATGTCCTCAAGGCGATGGGGGTGCTGTCGGAGGGGAACGTCCGTATCTCGCTGCCGGCCGGGACCACGGCGGAGTCCGTGAACCGCTTCCTGGAGGTGCTGCCGGGCGCGGTGGCGGGGGTGCGGGAGCGGCTGGGGGCGCCGAGCGGGGCGCCGGTGCCGGTGGAGGGGGACGCGCTGGTGGTCGACGCGCTGGGCGAGCGGTGCCCGCAGCCGGTGATCGCGCTGGCCGCGGCGGTCGCGCGGGTGTCGGTCGGGGGGACGGTCACCGTCCTGTCGGACGACGAGGTCGCCCGGCTGGACATCCCGGCCTGGTGCGCCCTGCGCGGCCACGCGTACCTGGGCGAGTCCCCCGCCGACGCGGGCTCCGCCTACGGCGTGCGCCGCCTGCACTGACCGGGCCCGGTCCCCTCCCGTCGGAGGGGGCCGGGCGCGGTCCGGGGATCAGGCCAGGTGGGAGCGGACCTCGGCGGCGGCGTCCTCGCCGTAGGCCTTGGTGAAGCGCTCCATGAAGTGGGCCCGGGCCAGGGTGTACTCCTGCGTGCCCAGGGTCTCGATGACCAGGGTCGCCAGCATGCAGCCCAGCTGCGCGGCCCGCTCCAGGCTGACGCCCCAGGAGAGACCGGTCAGGAAGCCGGCCCGGAAGGCGTCGCCGACGCCCGTCGGCTCGACCTTGCGCTCCTCCGGCGGGCACGGCACGACGATCGGCTCGTGGCCGACCCGGTCGATCCGCACGCCCCGGGAGCCCAGGGTCGTGACCCGGGTGCCGACCTTGGCCAGGATCTCCTCGTCGGTCCAGCCGGACTTCGACTCGATCAGGCCCTTCTCGTACTCGTTCGAGAAGAGGAAGGTCGCGCCCTCCATCAGGGTGCGGATGTTCTCGCCGTCCATCCGCGCGATCTGCTGCGAGAAGTCGGCCGCGAAGGGGATCTCCCGGGTCCGGCACTCCTCGGTGTGGCGCAGCATCGCCTCCGGGTCGTCCGCGCCGATCAGCACCAGGTCCAGCCCGCCGACCCGGTCCGCGACCGCCTTCAGCTCGATCAGCCGGGCCTCGCTCATGGCGCCGGTGTAGAAGGAGCCGATCTGGTTGTGGTCGGAGTCGGTGGTGCACACGAAGCGCGCGGTGTGCAGGACCTCGGAGATCCGCACCGACTGGGTGTCGACCCCGTGCCGGTCCAGCCAGGCGCGGTACTCGTCGAAGTCGTACCCCGCCGCGCCGACCAGGATCGGGCGCGCGCCGAGCTGCCCCATGCCGAAGCAGATGTTCGGGCCGACACCGCCCCGCCGCACGTCGAGGTTGTCGACGAGGAAGGAGAGGGAGACCGTGTGCAGCTGGTCCGCGACCAGCTGGTCGGCGAAGCGGCCGGGGAAGGTCATGAGGTGGTCGGTGGCGATGGAGCCGGTGACTGCGATACGCACGGCGAAGACGCTCCTGCGGGCGGTGACGGGTGACAGTCAACGCTACCCGCTTCCGGACACGCCTCCGACCGGTTCCGGGCACAGTTCCGACCCCCCGAAACTACCCGATAGTAGGGCTTTCTTCGCCGAGATCTCCGTGCATACGGTGCGGTGAACCCCCTCACCCTCGGGAGCGCCGCATGATGCAGTACACCGCGAACCGCCGCGGTCGGGAAGCCGGTACGTCCGAACTGGCGCAGCTGCTGGGCGACTGCGCCCGCATGGCGCCGCACTGGGCCGTCCCGGCCGAGCCCGCTCCGGCCCCGGCCGCACCGTCCCAGATCCACGGCGTCCGGGTGCCCGCCGCGTCGGTCCGGATGATCGCGGGCACCGCCCAGTACGGGGACTAGGAAGGACCGGGGGAACCGCTTCCGCTCCCGCCACGTCCCAGGGGCACCACGGATGTGACAGCCGGCGAAGGAGCGATGCGGTGACCAGCGAGCGGACGGACGAACGCGGTTCTGCGGAACCGCAGGTGGCACAGGAGCGGCGGCGGCCCCGGGCCGCCGTGCTGGCGGTCGCGGCCGCCGTGCTGCTGGCCGGTGGCGGCGGCGCCTTCTGGGCCGCCACCGCCGCCGACGGCGGGGCCGCGACGGCCTCGAAGGCGGCGCTCGGCGAGGACGCCCAGGCCGTCGGCCGCGGCGACGCCACTCCCCCCAAGGGCATCGCCGTCGGCGAGCCGGACCCCACCGGCGGCGGGGTGCGGTACGTCGCCAAGGGCACGCTGCCCGCGGGACCCGGCACCGCGCCCGGCTACGCGGTCACCGGCGAGGTGACCAAGGCGGAGGTGGCCCGGCTGGCCGCCGCCCTGGGCCTGGCCGGCGAGCCGGTGCTGAGCGGCGGCCAGTGGCAGGCCGGCGTGGTCAAGGACGCCGGGGGGCCCCGGCTGACGGTGGCCCGCCAGGCGCCGGGCGCCTGGACCTTCACCGCGTACCAGCGGGGCGGCGACAACTGCAAGAAGGGCACCGACCAGTGCGGTCCGGCCACCCTCCCCGAGGGCGGCGCCGGCACCCCGGTCGACGGGGCGGCGGCCAGGGCCGCGGCGGCCCCGGTGCTGAAGGCGGCCGGCCAGGACGCGGCCAAGCTGGACACGAGCCAGGTCCAGGGCGCGCAGCGGGTGGTGAACGCCGACCCGGTGATCGGGGGCCTGCCCACATCCGGCTGGCGGACCACCGTGCTGGTGGGCGCGGACGGCAAGGTCACCGGCGGCACCGGGAACCTCAAGGCCCCCGTCAAGGGCGGCCAGGAGTCCGTGATCAGTGCCGGGCAGGCGCTGAACCGGCTGAACGCGAGCACCCTGGGCCGGGCGGCGGCCGACTGCGCGGTGCCGGTGCCGGACGAGGCCGGGACCGGCGTCACCGACGACGGCGCCCCGGATCCCGGTCACGGCGCGGCCACCGGCGCCGAGGGCCGCGGGAGCGGCCCGGACGGCCCGACGGCCGCCGACCCGCAGCAGCCCGGGGCCGCCACCTCCCCCTGCGACCCGTCGGCGCGGCCGAAGCAGCCCCGCACCGAGACGGTCGAGGGGGCGGTGCTGGGCCTGACCCCGCGCTCGGACGACAAGGGCAGCCGGCTGGTGCCGGCCTGGCTCTTCTCGGTGGCCGGGCGGGACGGCCTGGCCGGCCACACGGTCGCCCAGCCGGCCCTCGCCTCCGAGGAGCCGGCCGGCACGCTCCCGTCCGTCCCGGGCTTCTCGTACCAGGAGGCGGGCCGGAAGCTGACCGTGCACTTCTGGGGCGGGGTGTGCAGCACGTACCGCGCCGAGGTGCGGGAGAGTTCCGCGGCGGTGCGCGTGACGATCGTCGACACCCCGCGGGACCCGGGCCGGGCCTGCATCCTGATCGCCCAGGACATGTCGGTGACGGTCACCCTCCAGCAGCCGCTGGGCGGCCGGAAGGTGATCGACGCGACCAGCGGGGAGACGCTGCCGCACAGCCGCTGAGGCGGCTCGGGGGAACGCGCGAGGGCGGTGGCACCGGGAGGTTCCGGTGCCACCGCCCTCGCGGTGTACTAGGGGCCCGCTTCAGCCGGGACGGGGCTTAGCTGAAGGAGTCGCCGCAGGCGCAGGAGCCCGTGGCGTTCGGGTTGTCGATCGTGAAGCCCTGCTTCTCGATGGTGTCGACGAAGTCGATCGAGGCGCCGCCGAGGTACGGGGCGCTCATGCGGTCGGTGACGACCTTGACGCCGTCGAAGTCCTTGACCACGTCACCGTCGAGCGAGCGCTCGTCGAAGAAGAGCTGGTAGCGCAGGCCGGAGCAGCCGCCGGGCTGGACCGCGACGCGCAGCGCCAGGTCGTCGCGGCCTTCCTGCTCGAGCAGGGTCCTGACCTTGTCGGCGGCGGCGTCGGACAGGAGGATGCCGTCGCTCACAGTGGTCTTGTCGTCCTGAACGGACATCTGCATTCACTCCCGAAGTGGGCGGCTCCCCGCCGGGGCAGGGAAACGTCGGACTCTTGCCGTCGATGTGAACCGACGGGGCCGCGGATTCATTCCGGGCCTGACGCTTGTTTCAGATATTCATGCTCGCACACCCTCGCGCGCCCGTGGAGCCGTCGCGCGGGGCCGGGCGAATTCGTCACATCGACACTATCCGACATCGTCAAACTGACGTGAAGCAGTTATGATAGATAGCGTCATATAGACGAGAAGTGAGCTCAGCGGAACGCCCGTTCCGCAGAACAGAAAGGGTGCGTGTCTCGTGACCACCGCCCAGACCCGGCAGGACCTCGACGTCCAGCCCACGCCTCTCGCCCTGCTCCTGCTCGGTCGCGAGGCCGACCCGAAGAGCGAGCGCGGTGTGGAGTGCCCCGGCGACCTGCCCTCGCCGTCCGACCCGGACCTGGTGGAGCGGGCCCGCGCGGCCAAGGAGAAGCTCGGGGACAAGGTCTTCATCCTCGGCCACCACTACCAGCGCGACGAGGTCATCGAGTTCGCCGACGTCACCGGCGACTCCTTCAAGCTCGCCCGGGACGCGGCCGCCAAGCCGGAGGCCGAGTACATCGTCTTCTGCGGCGTGCACTTCATGGCCGAGTCCGCGGACATCCTGACCACGGACGACCAGAAGGTGGTCCTCCCGGACCTCGCCGCCGGCTGCTCGATGGCCGACATGGCCACCGCCGAGCAGGTCGCCGAGTGCTGGGACGTGCTGACCGAGGCCGGGATCGCCGAGCAGGTCGTGCCGGTCTCGTACATGAACTCCTCGGCCGACATCAAGGCCTTCACCGGCAAGCACGGCGGCACCATCTGCACCTCCTCCAACGCGAAGAAGGCCCTGGACTGGGCCTTCGAGCAGGGCGAGAAGGTGCTCTTCCTGCCGGACCAGCACCTGGGCCGCAACACCGCCGTCCGCGACATGGGCATGTCCCTGGACGACTGCGTGCTCTACAACCCGCACAAGCCCAACGGCGGCCTGACCGCCGAGGAGCTGCGGAACGCCAAGATGATCCTGTGGCGCGGGCACTGCTCGGTGCACGGCCGCTTCTCGCTCGACTCGGTGAACGACGTCCGCGAGCGGATCCCGGGCGTGAACGTCCTGGTGCACCCCGAGTGCCGGCACGAGGTCGTCGCCGCGGCCGACTACGTCGGTTCCACGGAGTACATCATCAAGACGCTGGAGGCGGCCCCGGCCGGCTCCAAGTGGGCCATCGGCACCGAGCTGAACCTGGTCCGCCGGCTGGCGAATCGATTCGCCGCGGAGGACAAGGAAGTCGTCTTCCTCGACAAGACGGTCTGCTTCTGCTCGACGATGAACCGCATCGACCTGCCGCACCTGGTGTGGACGCTGGAGTCGCTGGCCGAGGGCAACCTGGTCAACCGCATCCAGGTCGACAAGGAGACCGAGAGCTTCGCCAAGCTCGCGCTGGAGCGCATGCTCGCGCTGCCGTAGCGCGGGCCGCGGGCGGCTCGTCACCCGCTCGGGCAGATTGCCGCAAGGGGCACCCTCCGGGGTGCCTTTTGCGTTTAACCTCCCCCCAGACGAGGGGAGTTCCACATGTCCGCACAGTCGATCACGGTCCTGCTCGATGCCGGCAAGGACGCCGACGCACGGGAGCGGGAGGAGGCCCGGGCCGAGGTCCAGGCCCTGCTGGAGGAGCTGGGCGTCGAGGAGGTCCGGGTGCCGGCCGCGCGCGCCGAGCCCGGCAGCAAGTCCGACGGCCTCCAGTCGCTCACCGAGCTGGCGGTGACGGTGGGACCGACCGTCTTCTCCGCCGTCCTGGCCGCCTTCGAGGGCTGGGTCCAGTGGGTCGGCTCCCGGAAGGTCCGGATCCGCATCGGCGCCGACGAGTTCGAGGCCTCGGGCCTGACCAAGGCCCAGCGCCAGCAGCTGGTCGACCACTTCCTCGCCCAGTCCCCGGGGCCCGCCGATGGCGGTGCGTGAAGCCCTGGTCATCGCCACCTCGACGTACGAGGACCCGCGGCTGGCCCGCCTGGAAGCACCGGGCCGCGACGCCGCGGCCCTCTCGGCGGTGCTGGCCGACGAGTCGATCGGCGACTACGTCGTGCGGACGGTGCTCGACCAGCCGGCGCACGTGGTCGGCCAGGCGATCGAGCGGTTCTTCAAGCGCCGCAGCAGCGACGACCAGCTCCTCCTGTACCTGTCCTGCCACGGCATCAAGGACCCGAAGCTCCAGCTGTACTTCGCGGCGGCCAACACCGACAAGGACCTGCTGGACTCCAGCTCCGTGCCGGCGGTCTTCCTCAACAAGCAGCTGGTGAACTGCAACGCGCGCCGGATCCTGGTGCTGCTGGACTGCTGCTACAGCGGCGCCTTCAAGGCCGGCGGCGCCAAGGGCGACACCTCCGTCCACCTCAAGCAGGAGTTCGCCGGGGACTTCTCGGGCACCGGCGTGGTCGTCATCACGGCCACCGACGAACTCCAGCAGGCCTGGGAGGGGGACGCCGACGAGGCCGTGCCGACCGGGCACGGCCGGCTCTCCGTCTTCACCCGGGCGGTGGTGGACGGCCTGGCCACCGGCCTGGCGGACAAGGACGGCGACGGCTCGGTCTCGGTCGAGGACCTGTACAGCCACGTCCAGGACGCGATGGTGCGGGACGAGGCGCGGCAGACGCCGCTGCGGTGGGTCCTGGGTGGCAAGGGCACGCTGGCGATAGCCCGGGCGGCCGGCGGCACGGGGCCCCGGCCCGCCGTCGCCGCCCACCCCGCCGTCGCCGACCCGGCCTCCCCCGCCGCCCTGATGCACACGGGACTCACCCCGGTCTCGGCGGCCCTGCGCCGGACCATGGGTCCCAACGGACGGCCTTACGTCGTCCCCGGGGCCTTCAGCAGTCGGGACGCCGACGAGATCATCGACCGGCTGGCCCCGGCCGAGGGCTACCCGGCCCTGGGCCACGGGCTGGCGGCCGCTCTGGCGCACCGGATGCGGGAGCAGGTCCGGGACGGCCGGGCCTCCGCCGTGCTGGTCTTCGCCACCCTGGCCGAGCGGCTGATCCAGGCCCTGGAGCGGGGCAGCCACCCGGCGCGGCTGATCCGGCAGCTGCCGGGGGCGTTCGCGTGGGCGGACGAGGAACTGCGCCGCGAGACCCGGCAGGTGACCGGGGACAGGGAGGTCGTCACGGCCGTCGCGTCCGGGACCGGCGACCGACGGCTCGCGGTCCGCATCGAAGAGGCCCTGCACCTGGTGGGCCGGAGCGGCACGGTGGAGATCGAGCGGACCGGACGGGCCGGCGACGGCGACGTGGTGCACCATCCGCGGCACTACCCGCTGGAGGGGCGGCTGGTCGTCCCCCACGGACCGGCGGGGCCCGCCCGGGAGCTCGGCGCGGTCCGGCTCTTGGTCTGCGACGGAATGATGGACAAGCCGGACGATCTGCTGTCGGTCCTGGTCAGGGTCGGGGGGGCCGGAAGGGCGATGGTGGTCGCCACCGGGTTCGAGGCGAGGGTCCTCGGCCGGCTGAGCAAATCCGGCGGGCTGGCCTTCGAGGTCGCCGGCGCCGACCCGCACCTGCGGTCGCAGTACCTGCACGACCTCGCCGTCGTGACCGGGGCGCGGCTGTCCACTGGGATGGACACCATGTTCTCGATGGTCGAGGCGGTGCCCGGTGCGGCCGCGTCGGTGCTCATCGACGAGGGCCGGGCCTACTTCAGCGGCGGCCACGGCGGGGCGGAGGCGGTCCTGAAGCTGGGTGAGGACCTGCGCCGGGAACGGCAGGAGGCGGCGCTGCTCCAGGAGTACGACCGGCTCGACCGGCGGCTGGCGCGGCTGGAGGGCAGGTACGCCGTCCTCCAGCTCGGCGGTCCGGACGAGACGGCGCCGGAACGGGCCCGGCACGGCCTGTGGATCGGCCGGAGCGCCCTGAAGGACGGGGTGGTACCGGGCGCGGCCACCGCCCTGTCGGTGCTGGGCGGCCGGATGCTCGCCTTCCCCGGCAGCCGGGAGCGGGAGGCCACGGACGTCACCGAGGCCCTGGGGCACGCCCTGATGGCGCCGCTGGCGGCCATCGCGGACAACTCCGGTGCCGATCCCGGTACGGGGGCCCGCAGCGGGCAGCTGTGGCCCGGGCAGGTCTACGACGCCGTCGGCGACGACTGGCGGCCGGCGGAACAGTCCGCGGTGGCCGACCCGGTCGCCGTGCCGCGGGAGTTGCTGGCCGCCGTGCAGGAGGCGGCCGAGGAGTTCCTGAGGCTGGTGTAGCCGGTGCACGGAGGGCCCCGGCCCGCTCCCCCGGGGCGGGGGCGCGGGGCGGGGCCCTTGTGGGTGCCGGGCGTCAGACGCCGGCCGGGGTGTCCTGGTCCGCGGGGTGGGGGACGACCGTCAGGCGGGCGGTGCGCTTGGCGGCGCGGCGGTCGCGGCGGCGCTCCTTGCGGAGTTCCACCATCGCGTACAGCGTCGGGACCAGCAGCAGCGTCAGCAGCGTGGAGCTGAGCAGGCCGCCGATGACCACCACGGCCAGCGGCTGGGAGATGAAGCCGCCCTCGCCGGTGACCCCGAGGGCCATCGGCAGCAGGGCGAAGACCGTGGCCAGCGCGGTCATCAGGATCGGCCGCAGCCGGTGCCGGCCGCCCTCGACCACGGCCTCGACCACGCCCAGGCCCTGGGCCCGGTACTGGTTGACCAGGTCGATCAGCACGATCGCGTTGGTGACCACGATGCCGATGAGCATCAGCATGCCGATCATGGCCGGGACGCCCATGGGGGTGCCCGTGACGACCAGCAGGCCGATCGCTCCGGTGGCGGCGAACGGGATGGACACCAGCAGGATCAGCGGCTGGACCAGCGACCGGAAGGTCGCCACCAGCAGCATGAAGACGATCGCGATGGCCGCCAGCATGGCCAGGCCCAGCTTGGCGAAGGCCTCGTCCTGGTCCTCGGAGACGCCGCCGACCGAGGCGGTGGCGCCCTCGGGCAGCTTGAGGGACTTCAGCTTGCTCTGGAGCGCGGAGCTGACCGCGCCCGTGTTGTCGCCGACCGGGCGGGCGGTGACGGTGGCCGCGCGGGCCCCGTCGATCCGGGTCATCGAGACCGGGCCGGGGACCAGTTCGACGGTGGCGATGTCGGCGAGCTTCACGGGGCCGACCGGCAGCGCCTTCAGCTGGGCCATGGTGGCCGCCGGGTGGGCGGAGCGGATGACCACGTCCCGCTCGGTGTCGTCCAGCACGGCCTTGGCGACGGTGTTGCCCCGCACCGACTGGGCGACGAGCTGGCCGAGGGCGGCCTGGTTCAGGCCCAGGGCCGCGGCCCTGGGCGTGGCGGTGACGGCGATCCGGGGGACGGACTGGGAGAGGTCGCTCTCCACGTCCGCCACGTCCTTCAGCCCCGCGACCGCGCCGCGGACCTGCTCGGCGGCCGTGCGCAGGACGGCCGCGTCCCCGGCCTTGACGACGACCTTGAGGTTCTGGTTGCCGAAGCCGTCGCCGGCGGCGATGGTGGTGCGCCCGATGCCGTCGAGCTTCGCGAGCCGGGCCTCGATCCGGTCGCGGGTGTCCTCGTACGAGGCCGAGTCGTCGAGGGTGATCTGGTACGAGGCCTGGTTGGAGCCGGTGCCGCCGCCGAAGGCGGCCAGGAAGCCGGCGGAGCCGACGGTGACCTGGTAGTCCTTCACGCCCTCGACCGAGCCGAGCACCTGCTCGACCTTGCGGGCCGCCGCGTCGGAGGCGCCGAGGGAGGTGCCCGCGGGCAGCTCCTGCTTGACGGACATGACCTCCTGCTCGCCCTGGTCGAAGAAGTTGGTCTTCAGGAGCGGGGCCATGCCGAAGGTGCCGACCAGCACCACGACGGCGAGCGCCACGCTGGTGAGCCGGCGCCGGGTGGCGAAGCGCAGGACGGGCACGTAGGCGCGCTGGAGGAGGCCCTTGGCCTCCTTCTCCTCGGCGGCCCGGCGGGCCGCCGCCGCGCTCTCGGCGTCCGCCGGGTCGATGCCCTTCGGCGCGCGCAGGAACCAGTACGACAGGACCGGTACGACGGTCAGGGAGACCAGCAGCGAGGCGAGCAGGGCGGCGGTGACGGTGAGCGAGAAGGAGCCGAAGAGCTCTCCGACCATGCCGCCGACCAGGCCGATCGGCAGGAAGACGGCGACGGTGGTGAGGGTGGAGGCGGTGACCGCGCCGGCCACCTCGCGGACCGCGGTGAGGATGGCGCTCTCGCGTTCCTCGCCGTAGCCGAGGTGTCGCTTGATGTTCTCCAGGACCACGATCGAGTCGTCGACGACCCGGCCGATGGCGATGGTCAGCGCGCCCAGGGTGAGCATGTTGAGCGAGAGGTCCTGGGTCCAGAGCACGATCAGCGCGAGGACCACGGAGAGCGGGATGGAGACCGCGGTGACCAGGGTGGAGCGCAGCGAGGCCAGGAAGACCAGGATCACGATCACGGCGAAGGCGAGGCCGAGCATGCCTTCGGTGGTGAGGCTGGAGATGGACTTGGCGACGGCCGGGCCCTGGTCGCTGACCACGGTCAGCTCGGCGCCGGCGCCGAGGTCGGCGCGGAGGGCGGGGAGCTTGTCCTTGACGGCGTCGGAGATGGCGACGGCGCTGCCGTCCTTGTCCATGGTGACGACGACGGCGAGGCTGGGCTTGCCGTTGGTGCGGGTCAGGGAGACCGGGGTGGACTCCTCCTGCTTGACGGCGGCCACGTCGCCGAGCCGGACCACGGGCTTGCCGGGGCCGGCGGACAGCCGCAGGTCGGCCACCTGCTGGAGCGAGGTGTAGCCGCCGCCCACCCGGACGGTGCGGTTCTGGCCCTGCTCGTCGAAGGCGCCGGCGGGCAGACTGGCCCCGCCCGCCTGGAGGGCCTGGGTGAGGGCCTGGCCGTCGAGGCCTGCCGCGGCCAGCTTGGCGTCGTCGGGGGTGACGGTGACCTGGAGGTCCTGGACGCCGGAGACGGTGACGGTGCCCACGCCGTCGATGTCGTCGAGGACCGGGACCACGGTGCGGTCGAGCTGGTCGGCCAGTGCCTGCTGGTCCTTGCCGGAGGTGACGGCGAGCACGACGGTCGGGATGTCGTCGGTGGAGCCGGCGACCACCTGCGGGTCGACGTCCTGGGGCAGCCGGGCGCGGGCCCGGTTGACGGCCTGCTGGACGTCGGCGACCAGCTGCTTGGTGCCGCTGTCGCCGAAGTCGAAGGTCGCCATGATCAGGGCGTTGCCCTCGCTGGCGGTGGAGGTGACACCGGTGATGCCGTCGACGGCCTTGATGGTGTCCTCGAGCGGTTCGACGACCTGCTTCTCCACCACGTCGGGCGAGGCGCCCTGGTAGGGCGCGAGGACCGAGACCATGGGCAGTTCTATGGAGGGCAGCAACTGCTGCTTGAGCTGCGGGATGGCGATGGCGCCGAAGGCGAGCGCGATGATCGAGACGAGTCCGATCAGGGCCCGTTGCGCCAGGCTGAAACGGGACAGCCAGGACATGGGTGGAGGTCTCTCTTCCGTGGCGGAGCGGGGCAGGCGGTCGGGCGGCCCGCGGTCTGCCGGGGGCGCGGTGCGCCGCCGGTGCGCACGGGAGCGCCGACGCTCCACCCTGGTCCATGCGGGGCGGCCGGATCCTCGCCCCCAGGTCGCCTCCTTTACCTGCCGCATACCGCGCCTGGAGTACACCGCCGTACGCCCCGCCCGCTTCCTCCCACTCCGTCCCCGCCCCCGCCCCGCCGCGGGTGGTCGGGATGTGCGGGGAGCGCCGCCTGTACGCGTGCCCGCGGGCGGTCGGGATGTGTGGGGAGCGCCGCTTGACGGGGGTGGCAGGCTGGGCCGGAGGCAGGCCCGGGCCTGGGATGGCCCGGAGGGCCACGGCGAAGCCGCTCGTCCCAGGGGTGGGCCTGCCGCAGGGCCTGCAGGCCACCCCCGTCAAGCGGCGCGGGGACCCACACGCCACGGACGGCCCCCCGCAGCCCCGCACACCGGGGCCCCCTCCACCAACTCCCGCCCCCGTACGCCCTATTGCGGCTAGGACGGCCCCGGCGTAGACCTGTGGGGTCGGGATCACGACACCGGGAGACGGGGGCAGGCGTATGTACGGAACCCTTCACCACCACCGGCGGGCGGGCCGCGGTGGCCGTGGGCGGACCGCGGTGACGGTCGGCGCGTTGGGGCTGGCGCTCACGCTCGCCGCCTGCGGCGGGTCGGACGGGGACAAGTCCGGGAAGGGGCCCAGCGGTTCGCCGTCCGGCGCGGCGCCGAGCGTGGCCTTACCCCGGCTCGACGGCGAGCAACTGTCGGTGGCGGCCGTCTGGACCGGCCCCGAACAAGCCAACTTCACCAAGGTCCTGAAGGAGTTCGAGAAGCGGACCGGCGCCAAGGTCGGCTTCGTCCCGGCGCAGGACCCCATCGTCACCTTCCTCGGTACGAAGATCGCCGGCGGCCAGCCGCCGGACGTGGCGCTGCTCCCCCAGGTCGGGGCGCTGGTGCAGGCGGTCAAGCAGAAGTGGGCGCAGCCCCTGGGCCCCGAGGCCAAGGCCCAGTTGGAGAAGAACTACTCCAAGGGCTGGAAGGACCTCGGCACGGTCGACGGCACGCCCTACGGCGTCTATTTCAAGGCCGCCAACAAGTCCCTGATCTGGTACAACTCCGCGGCCTTCGAGGACGCCGGGGTGCCCGGCACGCCCGGGACCTGGACCGAGCTGATGAAGACCGCCGAGGACCTGTCGGCCTCCGGCACCGCGCCCTTCTCGGTCGGCGGGGCGGACGGCTGGACGCTGACGGACTGGTTCGAGAACATCTACCTCTCGCAGGCGGGCCCCGAGAAGTACGACCGGCTGGCCCGGCACGAGATCAAGTGGACCGACGCCAGCGTGGCGCAGGCCCTGTCCACCCTCGCCGAGGTCTTCGGCCGCAAGGACTTCCTGGCCGGCGGTCAGAGCGGGGCGCTGGCCACCGAGTTCCCCAAGTCCGTGACGCAGACCTTCACCGGCGAGCGGCCGGCGGCGGCGATGGTCTACGAGGGCGACTTCGTCGCCGCGAACATCGCCGAGACCGGCGCGAAGATCGGTACCACCGCGAAGGTCTTCCGGTTCCCGGCGGTGGGCGACAAGCCCCCGGTGATCTCGGGCGGTGACGTGGCCGTGGCGCTGAAGCCGTCCAAGGGCGCCCAGGCGCTGCTGACCTTCCTGGCCTCGCCGGACGCGGCCACGGTCTGGGCCGGGCTGGGCGGGTTCATCTCCCCGAACCGCGCGGTGAGCCCGGGCGCGTACCCGGACGAGGTGCAGCGGGACATCGCCAAGGCGCTGATCGGGGCCGGTGACGACTTCCGCTTCGACATGTCGGACCAGGCCCCGGCGGCCTTCGGCGGCACCCCGGGCGCCGGCGAGTGGAAGGCCCTCCAGGACTTCCTGATGCGCCCGAAGGACGTGGTCGGGACGCAGGAGCGGCTGGAGTCGGACGCGACGAAGGCCTGGGGGCACCGCCCAGCGTTAGCTGGGGGAGGGCACTGATGTCCGCGTCCGGCGCCAACGCCCGCGCCCGGCGCCGGGGGCGGGCCGTCGCGGCGGCGTTCCTGCTGCCCGCGCTGGTGCTGCTGGGCGCGCTGGTCGTGCACCCGGTGGGCTACTCCCTCTACCGGAGCTTCTTCGACCGGTCGGGGGACCGGTTCGCGGGGCTGGCCAACTACCGCGAGCTGTTCACGGACGACGCCATCCGCACCGCACTGCGGAACACCGCGGTGTGGGTGGTGCTGGCACCGGCGGTGGCGACCTCGCTGGGCCTGGTCTTCGCGGTGCTCACCGAGCGGGTCCGCTGGGGCACGGCCTTCAAGCTGCTGGTGTTCATGCCGATGGCGATCTCGATGCTGGCGGCCGGGATCATCTTCCGGCTGGTCTACGACCAGGACCCGGACCGGGGCGTGGCGAACGCCGTCTGGGTGGGGGTGCACGACACCTTCGCCGAGTCCTCCGCCTTCCCGCGGGCCCGGCCCCGGGACGGCGCGGTGCTGGTCCCGGCGCCCGGCGGCGGCTTCGTGACCCGGGCGCCGGTCCGGGCGGGGGTGCCGGTGCTGCTGCCGCTGGTCGGGGTACGGCCCGAGCAGCTGCCGGCGGACAGTGCGCCGGCCCGGGCGGCGGTCGGGGAGCCGGGCCGGGTGACCGGCACCGCCTGGCAGGACTTCGCCCGGGGCGGCGGCGGCCGGCGGGGCGCGGTGGACGCGCGCGAGCCCGGGTACGCGGGGATGCGGATCGAGGCGGTCAAGGACGGGGAGGTGGTGGCCTCGGCCCGGGCCCGGCCGGACGGCGGCTTCTCGCTGCCGGCGAGCGCGGACGGCGCGCTGCTGCGGCTGCCGGCCGGGAACTTCCGCGAGCCGTACGCCGGGGTGGACTGGCTGGGGCCGTCGCTGGTGACCCCGGCGGTGATCGGGGCGTACGTGTGGATGTGGGCCGGCTTCGCGATGGTGCTGATCGGGGCGGGGCTGGCGGCGGTGCCCCGGGAGCTGCTGGAGGCGGCCCGGGTGGACGGTGCCAACGAGTGGCAGGTGTTCCGGCGGATCACGGTCCCGCTGCTGGCGCCGGTGCTCGCGGTGGTCCTGGTGACCCTGGTGATCAACGTGATGAAGATCTTCGACCTGGTCTTCGTGATCGCCCCGGGCGCGGTGCAGGACGACGCGAACGTCCTGGCCCTCCAGCTGTACCGGACCTCCTTCGGCACCGACGCCGACCAGGGCGTGGGCTCGGCGATCGCGGTGCTGCTGCTGGTGCTGGTGATGCCCGTGATGTGGTTCAACATCCGCCGGATGCGGAAGGAGGCCGCCCGATGACGGCGACCGGAGTCCCCGTGGAACGCCCGACGACGGCGACCGCCGTCCCCGCGCGCCGGCCCGGCCCGGTCGCGGCGCTGGCCGGGCGGGCCGCGGGCGGCGCGGTGCGGGTGTTCCTGGTGGTGGCCGGCGCGGTCTGGCTGCTGCCCACCGCCGGGCTGCTGCTGTCCTCGCTGCTCTCCTCCCGGGACCTGGACACGCACGGCTGGTGGCAGGTGTTCACCGCGCCCTCCCGGCTGACCGCGGAGAACTACTCCTCGCTGCTCTCCGACGACACCATCACCGGCTCGCTGGTCTCGACGGTCCTGATCACCGTCCCGGCGACCCTGCTGGTGCTGGTGCTCGGGGCGTTCGCCGGGTACGCCTTCGCCTGGCTGGACTTCCCGGGGCGGGACGGCCTGTTCCTGGTGGTGGTGGCGCTGCTGGTGGTACCGGTGCAGGTGGCGCTGATCCCGGTCTCCGAACTCTTCGGGAAGGTCGGGCTGTTCGAGACCACGGCCGGGGTGGTGCTCTTCCACACGGCCTTCGGGCTGCCCTTCGCGGTGTTCCTGCTGCGCAACTTCTTCGCGGAGATCCCGCGCGAGCTGCTGGAGGCGGCCCGGCTGGACGGCGCGGGCGAACTGCGGCTGTTCGCCCGGGTGGTGCTGCCGCTGGGCGGGCCGGCGATCGCCTCGCTCGGCATCTTCCAGTTCCTGTGGGTGTGGAACGACATGCTGGTGGCGCTGGTCTTCGCGGACTCCGCGCACCCGCCGATCACGGTCGCCCTGCAGCAGCAGGTCCGGCAGTTCGGCAACAACATCGACGTGCTGGCGCCGGGTGCGTTCCTGTCGATGGTGGTCCCGCTGGTGGTCTTCTTCGCCTTCCAGAGGCAGTTCGTCTCGGGCGTGATGGCCGGGGCGGTCAAGTAGCCCGCCGGGGCGGGGCGCCCGCGCGGGCTGGCGCCCCGGTGGCGATCAAGTAATCCAATGAATAACCCGGTTGCCACACCGTGCGTAACCCGATCACCCGACCAGCGGTTCCTGGGCAATATGCCCGCGCCGACCCCTGGATGTGCCGTGCCCCGGTTCAGCGTCATCGTGCCCGCGTACAAGGTCCAGGCGTACCTCCAGGAGAGTCTGGACTCCGTCCTGACCCAGTCGTACACCGACTTCGAGCTGATCGCCGTCGACGACTGCTCCCCCGACGCCTGCGGCTCGATCATCGACGAGTGCGCGGCCCGCGACCCGCGCGTCACGGCCGTCCACCTGCCCCACAACGCCGGTCTGGGCCCGGCCCGCAACGCGGGCACCGCCCGGGCCACCGGCGACTACCTGGTCTTCCTCGACGGCGACGACACCCTGACGCCCGGCGCGCTCCAGGCCGTCGCCGACCGCCTCAAGGCCACCGGCTCCCCCGACGTGCTGGTCTACGACTACGCCCGCACCTACTGGACCGGCGAGGTGGTCCGCAACCAGCTCGCCCGCCGGCTCTCCGAGGAGGGGCCGGCCAGCTTCCGGCTCGCCGACCGGCCGGCCCTGCTGGGCTTGTTGCCGGTGGCCTGGAACAAGGCCTACCGCCGCGAGTTCGTCGAGCGCAGCGGTCTGCTCTTCCCGCCCGGGCTCTATGAGGACACGCCCTACAGCATGCCCGCACTGCTGACGGCCGAGTCGGTGGCGGTCCTGGACCGGGTCTGCGTGCACTACCGCCAGCGCCGGACCGGCTCGCTGCTGTCCACATCCACCCGTCGGCACCTGGACGTCTTCGGCCAGTACGACCGGCTCTTCGGCTTCGTGGCCCAGCGGCCCGAGCTGGACCGCTGGCGGCCCGCCCTCTACCGCAAGATGGCCGAGCACTACGCCAGGATCCTGGCCGCGCCGGGCCGGCTGCCGCGGGCCGCGCGGGCGGAGTTCTTCAAGCTGGCCCGGGCCTCGATGCGCCGGCACCGCGCGCCGGGCGCCCCCGTCGCGCCCGGGGCGCGGGTCCGGCACGCCCTGATGCGGCTGGGCACCCGCCGCTCGTACCGGGCGCTGCGGCTGCTGCGCGCCGCCCACCTGCGGTCGGCGGCGCGCACCCGGGGTATGTGGCGCGGGCTGCGGGAGGGGCTGCTGCTGCTCCACTACCGGCTCCAGCGACGGCTGCCGCTGCGCCCGGAGCTCGCGGTCTTCTCGGCGTACTGGCACGGCGGTTACGCCTGCAACCCGGCCGCGATCGAGGAGAAGCTGCGGGAGCTGGCGCCCCGGATGCGGACCGCGTGGATCTGCGGCCCCGAGCACGACGCCACCCTGCCGGCCGGCACCGCGCGGCTGCGCCCCGGCTCGGCCGCCCACTGGAGCGCGCTGGCCCGGGCCACGTACCTGGTCAGCAACGTCAACTTCGACCGGGGGCTGGTCAAGCGGCCCGGCCAGGTGCTGGTGCAGACCCAGCACGGCACCCCGCTCAAGCGGGTCGGCCTGGACCTCCTGGACCGCCCGGCGGCCAGCCCCACCACGGACTTCGCGGGGCTGCTGCGCGGCGCGGACCAGTGGGACTACCTGCTCTCCGGGAACCGGCACTCCACGCTGGTGTGGGAGAAGGCGCTGCCCTCGGGCTACACCACGCTCGAGTACGGCTACCCGCGCAACGACGTCTTCCAGCGGGCCGGGGCGGCCGAGGTGCTGGAGATCCGCGAGCGGCTGGGCATCCCGGCCGGGACCACCGCGATCCTGTACGCGCCCACCCACCGCGACTACCGGCGCAGCCGCCCCGAGCACCTGGACTTCGAGAAGGTGCTGCGGGACCTGGGCCCCCGCTTCACGGTGCTGTCCCGGGCGCACCACCTGTACGAGGGTCCGCTGGGCACCGATCCGCACCCGCGGCTGATCGACGTCTCGGACCACCCGTCGGTGGAGGAGCTGTGCCTGGCCTCGGACGCGCTGGTGACGGACTACTCCTCGCTGATGTTCGACTACGCCTGCCTGGACCGGCCGATCGTGCTGCACGCCGACGACTGGGAGGCGTACGAGGCGGCCCGGGGCACCTACTTCGACCTGCGGTCCGCGCCGCCCGGCGCGATCGCCCGGACCGAGGACGAGCTGGTGGACATCTTCGTCACCGGCCACTGGCAGGGCTCCCGCTCGGCGCAGCTGCGCTCGGCCTTCCGGCAGCGGTTCTGCACGTACGACGACGGGCAGGCGGCGGAGCGGGTGGTGCGGCGGGTCTTCCTGGGCCAGTCGGCGGGGCTGCCGGCCTTCGTGCCGCTGGAGGACCGGCGGCCGGCGCCGGCCGCGCCGGCGGCCTCGGCGAGCACGCCCTCCCAGCGCCGCGGGCCCCGCAGCTTCGACCGGCTCTCGCTCGACTGAGGTCCCGGAGCGGCGCGGGGGACCGGACGGCCGCGCCCGGACGGGTGGGCGCCGACTCGTTCGGCGCAGTGGTGGTGACCCCGGGCGCCCGGACGGGTTGAGCTGGGGCACCACCCGTAACCTTCGTCCCGGAAGGCGCCTTTCGTGAAGCCCCGTCTCAGCGTTGTCATCCCGGTCCACGACGTGGCGCCGTACCTGCCGGACTGCCTGCGGTCGGTGGCCGCCCAGACCGTCCCCGCGCTGGAGGTCGTGCTGGTGGACGACGGGTCCACGGACGGCAGCGGCCGGATCGCGGCCGACTTCGCGGAGCGCGACCCGCGGTTCCGGTACGTGGCCCAGCCGCAGGCGGGCCCGGCGGCGGCCCGCAACACCGGGGTGCGGCACACCACGCCCGGGGTGCCGTACCTGACCTTCGTGGACAGCGACGACCTGGTGGCGCCGGACGCCTACGAGCGGATGCTGGCCAGCCTGGACCGGACCGGCTCGGACTTCGCCACCGGCAACGTGTGGCGGCTGCGGGGCCGCGAGCGGGAGCAGAGCCGGCAGTTCCGCTGGCTGCGCGGCGGCGATCTGGAGTCCACCCACATCACCCGCCGGTGGGAGCTGCTGACCGACCGGGCGGCCTGGAACAAGGTCTTCCGGCGCTCCTTCTGGGACCACCACCAACTGGCCTTCCCCGAGGGGAGGTTGTACGAGGACGCGCCGGTGACCATCCCCGCGCACTTCCTCGCGGACTCGGTGGACGTGCTCCAGGAGCACGTCTACTACTGGCGGGTGCGGGAGGGTTCGCTGACCCGGCGGGGGGCGGATCCCGCGGGGGTGCGGGACCGGATCACCGCCTGCGAGGAGATCAGCGAGTTCCTGGCCCGGCTGGGACCGGGCGGCGGGAGCGCCCCGCGGTCCCCGGCGAAGGCCCGGACCGGCTCGGCCGGCCACCGGCGCACCTACGACGCGTCCTGCCTGGGCGACGACTTCGTGCCCTTCCTCAAGGAGCTGCCGGGGGCCGGTCCCGAGTACCGCGACACCCTGCTGGCCGGCACCGCCGCCTTCCTGGACCGGGCCGGCCCGGCCATCACCGACGGGCTGCCGGTGCGGCTGCGCGCCCAGTACCAGCTGGTGCGCGAGGGCCGGGTGCCGGAGCTGCTGGAACTCCTCGCGGACGGCGCGGACTTCGACGTGCGCCGCACCCCCGGCGCCCGGCACGCGGTCTTCCCCGGAGTGCCGCTGCCGGCCCCGGCGACCCGGCTGGGCGGCGCGGACCTGCCGGTGGTGGCCCGGCTGCTGTCCGCGGCCTGGCTGCCGCAGGGGCTGCTGCGGCTCACCGGCTACGCGTACATCCGCAACCTCGACGCGGCGGCGCCCCGGCTGCCGCTGCGCACCGGGGTGCTGCGCTCGGGGCGGCGGCTGCGGCTGGTGCCCACCCGCTCCACGGTCGCCGAGGAGGCGACCGAGACCTCCGGGCAGAGCCGGCACTGCTACGACGGCTCCGGCTTCGAGATGACCGTGGACCCGGCGGGGCTGCGGCCCGGGGACTGGCAGATCGGGGTGGTCAGCGGCCTGCGCCGGGCGGCCGTCCGGGCGCTGGACCCGGGCCGGGCGCAGCCGCTGGTGCACGACCCGGGGCTGGGCACCCGGCTGACGCTGGACTTCGCCGAGGGCCGGGCGGTGCTGCGGGTGCGCTCGTACGCGGCGCTGGTCACCGGGCACGCCCTGCTGGCCGACGGGACCCTGGAGCTGACCGGCACGCTCTTCGGCCCGCGGCCGCCGGCCCGGCTCCGGCTGTGGCGGGCCGGCGGCGCGGGCTTCACCTGCCCGGTCGCGGTGGACGGCCGGGACTTCTCGGTGCTGCTCGACCCCACCCTGCTGGCCGGGCCCCCGGCGCCGGGCCTGCCGGGCGCCGGCTTCCCGGCCGCGGAGGGCGGGGCGTGGTCGGCGGAGCTGGAGCTGGCGGACGGCTCGCCGGCCGAGCTGGCGGCCTCCCCCGGGCTGACGCCGGGCGGCTACCCGCTGTGCGTCCTGGCCGACGCGTACGGGCGGCTCACCCTGGAGGTGACCGAGCGGCCGCTGCTGTCCTCGGTGGAGTGGGATCCGCAGGACGGCCTGCTGCGGCTGGCGGGCAGCTGCTCGGGCGGCTGCGCCGAGTCCGCGGAGCTGGTGCTGCGCCACCCGGACCTCCAGGAGGAGCTGCTGGTCCCGCTGGCACCGCAGCGCGGCCGCTTCACCGCGGAGCTGTCCCCGGGCGGGGCGCTGCGGGAGGGCGACTGGTCGGCGTACCTGCGGGAGGCGAACGGCAGCGAGCACCCGCTGCGGATGCTGGCCGCCACCGCCCAGGAGCTGCCGCTGCACTTCACGGCGGCCGGGCGGGAGTTCACCGTCGGCCGGCGGCACGGCGACCGGCTGCACCTGACCGCGGGCTCGCTGCTGCCGCGCGCCGAGCGGGGCCCGTACCGGCAGCGGATGCTGCAGAGCGCGCACTACCCGGCGCACCGGGCCCGGCCGCTGCGGGAGGCGGTGCTGTACGGGGAGTCGCCGGCGGCCCGGGCGGTCCACGCGGAGCTGCTGCGCCGGGGCACCGACACCGAGCACCTGTGGGTCACCCACGACCAGCGGCTGGCTCCGCCGCCCGCGACCACGCCGGTGGAACTGCACAGCGGCGCCTGGTACGAGGCGCTGGCCCGGGCCCGCCGGATCGTGACGGCCGCGGACCTGCCGGACTGGTTCGAGCGGCGGACCGACCAGACGGTGGTGCGGATCTGGCAGGGCACCCCGGTCAAGCGGGTGGGCGCCGACCTGACCGGCGGCCTGTACGCCGACCACCGCCGGCTGGAGTCGCTGCCGCGGCTGGCCCGGCAGTGGTCGGTGCTGGTCTCGCCGGGCCGGTTCGCCACCGGGCTGCTGCGCCGGGCGCTGGGGCACACGGGCGAGGTGCTGGAGGCCGGCTCGCCCCACAACGACCTGCTGCTGGCGCCCGACCGGGAGAAGGCCGCGGACGAGCTGCGGCGGGCCCTGGACCTGCCGGCCGGGGTGCGGACGGTGCTGTACGCGCCGACGTTCCGGGACCATCTGGCGCACGCGGAGGGCCGGTTCGGCTTCGATCCGGGCCGCCACCTGGACCTGGAGCTGGCCGAGCGGGAGCTGGGCCGGGACCACGTCCTGCTGGTGCGGCGGCACCCGCTGGCCACCGGTCCGGCCCTGCCGCGCACCCCGTTCCTGCGGGACGTCTCGGCGCATCCGGACCCGGCCGCGCTGCTGCTGGTCGCGGACCTGCTGGTGACCGACTACTCCTCGCTGATGTGCGACATGACGCTGACCGGCCGGCCGGTGCTGCTGCACGCCCCCGACCTGGAGGACTAC
>NZ_JBFBGK010000080.1:0-42076 GCF_040684615.1 Streptomyces sp. NPDC089919 | reverse complement strand
GGCCCCCCCCCCCCGCACTCACCCCCCCCCGCCCCCCACCCCCCGCCGCCCCCCCCCCCCCCCCCCCGGCCGGCCCCCGTCCGCGTTCCGTGCCCCGGGGGCGCCCGCGCTGTCGGTGCGCTTTGGTAAGAATGCTGGTGTGAGCAGCGAGAACGAATCAGGCGAGCAGGCCGGGGGGCCGCCCGAGCAGCTTGCTCTCATCCGCGAGACGGTCCGCGCGGCGCAGGCCGCCGCGCCCAAGGCCAAGCCCCGCACCTGGCGCGGCGCCGCCCTCGCCCAGGAGCTCCCGGTCGCCCGGATCCTGGTCAACAAAGGCGTGCTCCACCTCGACCAGCTCTGGGACTACGCCGTCCCCGAGGAGCTGGCCGCCACCGCGCAGCCCGGGGTCCGGGTCCGGGTCCGCTTCGGGGCCGGCGCCGGCCAGGTCCGCGGCGGACGCCGGGAGGGCGGCCGGCTGATCGACGGCTTCATCGTCGAGCGGCGGGCCGAGAGCGACTACAGCGGCCCCCTGGCGGCCCTGGCCCAGGTGGTCTCCCCGGAGCCGGTGCTCACCCCCGCCCTGCTCGCCCTGACCCGCGCGGTCGCCGACCGGTACGCCGGCAGCCTGGCCGACGTCCTCCAGCTCGCCCTGCCGCCGCGCAACGCCAAGGCCGAGGCCAAGCCCTCCCCGGAGCCGCTGCCCGCGCCGCCGGTGCCCGAGCTCGGGAGCTGGAGCCGGTACCCCGCCGGCCCGGCCTTCCTGCGCGCCCTGGCCACCGGCGGCACCCCGCGGGCGGTGTGGACCGCGCTGCCCGGCCCGACCTGGCCCGAGGAACTGGCCCGCGCCATCGCCGCGGCCCTCGCCTCCGGACGGGGCGCGCTCGCCGTACTGCCCGACGGGCGCGCGGCGGCCCGGCTGGACGCCGCGCTCACCGCCCTGCTCGGCCCGGGCCGGCACGCCCTGCTGACCGCCGAGTCCGGTCCCGAGAAGCGCTACCGGCAGTGGCTGGCCGTGCACCGCGGGGCGGTCAAGGCCGTCATCGGCACCCGCGCCGCGATGTTCGCGCCGGTCCGCGACCTCGGCCTGGTGGCCGTCTGGGACGACGGGGACTCCAGCCACGCCGACGACCACGCCCCCTTCCCGCACGTCCGGGAGGTGCTGGAGCTGCGCGCGGCCCACGAGGACTGCGGCTTCCTGCTCGGCGCCACCGGCTGCACGGTCGAGGCGGCCCAGCTGGTGGAGACCGGCTGGGCGCGCCCGCTGGTGGCCGGCCGCGAGCAGGTCCGCACCGCCGCGCCGCTGGTCCGCACGGTCGGCGAGGAGGAGCTGGCCCGGGACGGCGCCGCCCGGGCCGCCCGGCTGCCCAGCCTGGCCTGGCAGACCGTCCGGGAGGGCCTGGCGCACGGCCCCGTGCTGGTGCAGGTGCCCCGGCGCGGCTACGTCCCCCGGCTGGCCTGCGAGCGCTGCCGGACCCCGGCCCGCTGCCGGGCCTGCCAGGGGCCGCTGGAGGCCCCGGACGAGCGGGCGCTGCGGTGCGGCTGGTGCGGCCGGGGGGAGCCCTCCTGGCACTGCACCGCCTGCGGTGCGGTGCGGCTGCGGGCCAGCGTGGTGGGCGCCCGGCGGACCGCCGAGGAACTGGGGCGCGCCTTCCCGGCGGTCCCGGTGCGCACCTCGGGGCGGGACCACGTCCTGGACTCCGTACCGGACCGGCCGGCGCTGATCGTGAGCACCCCGGGGGCCGAGCCGGTGGCCGAGGGGTCCGGGTACGCCGCCGCCCTGCTGCTGGACGGCTGGGCGATGCTCGGCCGGCCCGACCTGCGGGCGGGGGAGGAGGCGCTGCGCCGCTGGATCGGGGCGGCCGCGCTGGTCCGGGGGACCGGCACGGTCGTGGTGGTGGCCGAGCCCACGCTCCGGCCGGTCCAGGCGCTGGTCCGCTGGGACCCGGTCGGCCACGCGGTGCGCGAGCTGTCGGAGCGGGCCGAGCTGCGCTTCCCGCCGGTGTCGCGGATGGCGGCGGTGGCGGGCCGGGCCGAGTCGGTGGAGGAGTTCCTGGCCACCGCCGGACTGCCGGCGGACGCCGAGGTGCTGGGCCCGGTGCCGGTGGCGGGACCCCGCTCGCCGGGCGTCCGGGCGCTGGTGCGGGTGCCGCCCGGGTCCGGGGCGGCGCTGGCCGCGGCGCTGAAGGCCGCGCAGGTGGCCCGGCTCACCCGGGGGGCACCCGCCGGGGATCCGATCCGGATCCGCATCGACCCCCCGGACATCGGCTGAGCGGACATCGGCTGAGCCGGTCCGGGCTCCGCACCCCCCGGCGGGGGCCGGAGGGTGCCGCGGAGCCGGGGCGGCTCAGCCCGTGCGCGGGCCGGGGAAGGCGGCGGGGCGGGGGCCGTCCTCGCGCAGCGCGGGGGAGGCGGTCAGCTGGGCCGGCATCGAGCGCGCCGCGGGCACGGTCGGCATGCCCAGGGTGCGCGTGGTGGTGCCCTCGACCAGCGGCTCCGCGGCCTCCGGGGCGGTCGCGGCACCGGCCCGGCGGGCGCCGTACCGCCGGTGCACCGCCTGCTTGGTGACGCCGAGGGCGGAGCCCACCGCGTCCCACGAGAAGCCGAGCGAGCGGTCGAAGTCCACCGCCGCGGTCACCAGCGTCTCGACGCTGTCGCGCAGCTCCTGGGCCAGTCGGACGGTGGGGGCGGGGGCCCGCCCGTACACGACGAAGCCCGTGGAGGGCCCGGAACGACGGGGGCGGTAGACGTTGCCCAGCTGGGCGGTGAGCGTACGCAGCGCGTCCACCTGACGGCGGACCCGCTCGATGTCCCGCACCAGCAGATGCAGGCTGGCCCTCGCTTGAGCGTCGTGGGTGGCGTGGTCGGCCATGAACAAGCCTCTCGAACCGGCGTTGGATCGGATCGGGCGGCGCACATTGCGGCCCGTTTCGGTCAATCTCTCTTGACCAACGCTCCAAATGCCGAGGAAGTCACGCTCCAGGGGCGTGTCGGCATATGCGAGAGGCGCGCGTGTGTGCGTACGCCCCCACCGGTGGCCGGGCGCCCGCCGATGGCGGTCCCCGGTACGGCCCATAGACTGGACGCCCGCCCCAGCCGCCCGCCGCAAAGCGAGGTAAGACCCCAAGTGAAGCTCGTCTTCGCAGGCACCCCCGAGGTGGCCGTGCCCGCCCTCGACGCCCTGATCGCCTCCGGCCGGCACGAGGTCGCCGCCGTGGTGACCCGTCCCGACGCGCCCGCCGGCCGCGGCCGGCGGCTGGTCGCCAGCCCGGTGGCCCAGCGCGCCGAGGAGGCCGGCATCGAGGTGCTCAAGCCGGTCCGGCCGCGCGACCCCGACTTCCAGCAGCGGCTGCGCGAGATCGCCCCCGACTGCTGCCCCGTGGTGGCCTACGGCGCGCTGCTGCCCAAGTCCGCCCTGGAGATCCCCGCCCGCGGCTGGGTCAACCTGCACTTCTCGCTGCTGCCGGCCTGGCGCGGCGCCGCCCCGGTCCAGCACTCGATCATGGGCGGGGACGAGGTGACCGGCGCCTCCACCTTCCTCATCGAGGAGGGGCTGGACTCCGGCCCGGTCTACGGCGTGCTCACCGAGGAGATCCGGGCCACCGACACCAGCGGCGACCTGCTGACCCGGCTCGCCTTCGCCGGGGCCGGACTGCTGGCGGCCACCATGGACGGGATCGAGGACGGCACCCTGCGCGCCGTCCCGCAGCCCGCCGACGGCATCTCGCTGGCCCCCAAGATCAACGTCGAGGACGCCCAGGTCGACTGGGCGGCGCCGGCGCTGCGCGCCGACCGGATCGTCCGCGGCTGCACCCCGGCGCCCGGCGCCTGGACGCTCTTCCGCGGCGAGCGGCTGAAGCTGATCTCGCTGGCGCTGGTGCCGGACCGCACGGATCTCGCGCCCGGCGAGCTCGCCCCGGCCAAGAACAACGTGTACGTCGGCACCGGCTCGCACGCCGTCGAACTGCTGTGGGTGCAGCCCCAGGGCAAGAAGCCGATGAAGGCCGCCGACTGGGCCCGTGGGGTGCGGATCGCCGCCGGCGAGTCGCTGGGCGGCTGAGCAGCGGTCCCGCCGCCCGCACCCTGAGAGGGCGGGCGGCGGGCGCCGACGTACGCTGAGGGGGTTCGCACGTTCGCACCACCATCCTCAGCGGAGCACCTTTCACGTGACCGACCAGCCCCGTCGCCGTCCCGCCGCCCAGCAGGGCGGCCAGGCCAAGCGCCCGGCCAAGCCCTACCGCCGCCCCCAGAAGGACCCGGTCCGCATCCTCGCCTTCGAGGCGCTGCGGGCCGTGGACGAGCGGGACGCCTACGCCAACCTCGTCCTGCCCCCGCTGCTGCGCAAGGCCCGGGAGGCCGCCGAGGCCAAGGGCGGCACCTTCGACGCGCGGGACGCGGCGCTCGCCACCGAGCTGGTCTACGGCACCCTGCGCCGCCAGGGCACCTACGACGCGGTGATCTCGGCCTGTGTGGACCGGCCGCTGCGCGAGGTCGACCCGCCGGTGCTCGACGTCCTCTCCCTCGGTGCCCACCAGCTGCTGGGCACCCGCATCCCCACCCACGCCGCGGTCTCCGCCAGCGTGGAGCTGGCCCGGGTGGTGCTCGGCGACGGGCGGGCGAAGTTCGTCAACGCCGTCCTGCGCAAGATCGCCGCGGACGACCTCGACGGCTGGCTGGCCAAGGTGGCCCCCGCGTACGAGGACGACGCCGAGGACCACCTCGCCGTGGTCCACTCGCACCCGCGCTGGGTGGTCTCCGCCCTGTGGGACGCCCTCGGCGGCGGCCGGGCCGGCATCGAGGACCTGCTGGAGGCGGACAACGAACGCCCCGAGGTGACCCTGGTCGCCCGCCCGGGCCGGTCCACCCCCGAGGAACTGCTCGGCGCGGCCGGCGTGGACTCGGGGCTGCCCGGCCGCTGGTCGCCGTACGCCGTCCGACTGGCCGAGGGCGGCGAGCCGGGTGCGATCGAGGCGGTCCGGGAGGGCCGGGCCGGCGTCCAGGACGAGGGCAGCCAGCTGGTGGCCATCGCGCTGGCCAACGCACCCGTCGAGGGGTCCGACGAGCGCTGGCTGGACGGCTGCGCGGGCCCCGGCGGCAAGGCCGCCCTGCTGGCCGCGCTGGCCGCCGAGAGGGGGGCGATGCTGCTCGCCTCCGAGAAGCAGCCGCACCGCGCCGGGCTGGTGGCCCGCGCGCTGGCCGGCAACCCCGGCCCCTACCAGGTCATCGCGGCCGACGGCACCCGGCCGCCGTGGCGCCCCGGCTCCTTCGACCGGGTCCTGATGGACGTGCCCTGCTCCGGCCTGGGCGCCCTGCGCCGCCGCCCCGAAGCCCGCTGGCGCCGCCGCCCGGCCGACCTGGAGGGCTTCGCCCCGCTCCAGCGCGCACTGCTGCGCGAGGCGCTGAGCGCGGTACGCGTCGGCGGCGTGGTCGGCTACGCGACCTGCTCGCCGCACCTGGCCGAGACCCGGATCGTGGTGGACGACGTCCTCAAGGGCCGGGGCGCCAAGGCCGAGCCGGTCTCGGCGGAGTTCATCGACGCCCGCCCGCTGATGGGCGGCATCCCGGCGCTGGGCGACGGGCCGGACGTACAGCTGTGGCCGCATCTGCACGGGACGGACGCGATGTATCTGGCGCTGTTGCGGCGGACTGCCTGAGGTCAGTGCTTGAGGTCAGGGCTTGAGGTCGGCCGGAGAGGTCGTGGAGGGCTTGGGCCTGTTCCGGGGACCCGCCCGTCCCGACCGCCCGCCGGGGGACCCCGCGAGGTTCGGGGGCGGAGCGCGCGAAAGGGCCGGCACCCGGGGAAGGCCCAGGGCATGGCAGGCTTGGGGCATGGCCGTTCAGATCAATCCCAGCATCCTGTCCGCGGACTTCGCCCGGCTCGCCGAGGAGGCGAAGGCGGTCGAGGGCGCCGACTGGCTCCACGTCGACGTCATGGACAACCACTTCGTCCCCAACCTGACGCTCGGCGTGCCGATCGTGGAATCGCTCAGCCGGGCCACGGACATCCCGCTGGACCTGCATCTGATGATCGAGAACCCGGACCGCTGGGCCCCGCAGTACGTCGAGGCCGGCGCCGGGTCGGTCACCTTCCACGCGGAGGCGGCGGGAGCGCCGATCCGGCTGGCCCGGGAGATCCGGGCCAAGGGCGCCCGGGCCTCGATGGCGCTCAAGCCCGCCACCCCCATCGAGCAGTACGAGGACATCCTGCCCGAGCTGGACATGCTCCTGATCATGACCGTGGAGCCCGGCTTCGGCGGCCAGTCCTTCCTGGACGTGATGCTGCCCAAGATCCGCCGGACCCGGGAGCTGATCGCCAAGCACGGTCTCGAGCTCTGGCTCCAGGTCGACGGCGGGGTCTCGGCCTCGACCATCGAGCGGTGCGCGGAGGCCGGCGCCGACGTGTTCGTCGCCGGCTCCGCGGTGTACGGCGCGGCGGACCCGGCCGAGGCGGTCCGGACCCTGCGCGAGCAGGCCGGTGCGGCCATCGCCGCGGCCCCCTGGGCCTGCGACCACTGAGGGCCGGGAGACGCCCGGGACGCATGGGCGCGGCCCGGGCGCAAGCAGAAGAAAGCTCGGTGAACAGCTCGGTGAACGACTGCCTTCCGGGCTGATCAACGGCCGCCGGATCTGACAGGATGAACGGCGAGTCGAGAGTGTGAACAGCAGTGAGGAGATCGCGGTGTCTGGTGTATCGGCGGGACGCTCAGCCCTGCGGATGGGACCCGCGGAGCTGGTGCAGGCGGCGGCCATGGCCCGTCGCTTCTACCTGGAGGGCAAGTCCAAGATCCAGATCGCCGAGGAGTTCGGCGTGAGCCGCTTCAAGGTGGCCCGGGTCCTGGAGACCGCCCTCGAGCGCGACCTCGTGCGGATCGAGATCCGCGTCCCGGCCGAGCTGGACGCGGAGCGCTCCGACGCGCTGCGGGCCCGCTACGGGCTGCGGCACGCGGTCGTCGTGGAGTCCCCGGCCGACACCTCCGAGGACGCCCCGGACCCGGAGAACCTCGGCGCGGTCGCCGCCGACCTGCTCGGCGAGCTGGTCAACGAAGGCGACGTGCTGGGCCTGGCCTGGGGCCGCTCGACCATCCACATGGCGGCGGCCCTGCACCGGCTGCCGCCCTGCACCGTCGTCCAGCTGACCGGCGTGTACGACGCCGGGACCGCCGAGCGGGGCTCGGTGGAGGCGGTCCGCCGCGCCGCGCAGGTCTCCGGCGGCGACGCGCACCCCATCTACGCGCCGATGCTGCTGCCGGACCCGGCCACCGCGGCCGCGCTGCGCAACCAGACCGGCATCGCCCGGGCCTTCGAGTACTTCGACAAGGTCACCGTCGCGGCGGTCTCCATCGGTTCCTGGGAGCCGGGCATCTCCACCGTCCACGACATGCTCACCGACGAGGAGCGGGCGCACTACGCCTCGCTGGGCGTGGCCGCCGAGATGTCGGCTCACCTCTTCGACAAGGACGGCCGCCGGGTCGGCCGGGACCTGGGCGAGCGGTGCATCACGGTCGAGGCCGACCGGCTGCGCCGGATTCCCGAGGTCGTGGCGATCGCCGGCGGGCTGCGCAAGGCCGCGGCCATCGGCGCGGTGCTCCGCTCCGGGCTGGTGACCAGCCTGGTCACGGACACCGCGGTGGCCGACTACCTGCTGACCGAGTCCGCGCCGGGCGCCCGGCCGGCGCTGGAGCGGGCCGACCCGGACGACTGAGCCGGTGGCCGGGCGGGGAGGGGAGCCGGGAACGCCTGGTTCGCGCCCCGACGGGTTGTTTGGCAGCATCGGGGGCATGATCGTGCGCAATGCGACCCGTCGGCTGCGCCGGACGCTCGCGGCGGCGCTGCTGTGCCTCGTCACGGCGGCGCTGGCCGCCTGCGGGGGCGGCGCGGGCGGTTCCGCCTCCGCCGGGGCGAGTGCCCGGCCGAGCGCCGCCGCCTCCACCGGGCCGGTGCGCACCCCGGACTGGGCCGGCGGACTGCCCGTCGTACGGGCGGCCGAGCTGCCCCCGCAGGCCCGCGACACGCTGCTGCTGATCGACCGGGGCGGACCCTATCCGTACCGGCAGGACGGCACGGTCTTCGGCAACTTCGAGCGGGTGCTGCCCCGTCAGAAGCGCGGCTACTACCACGAGTACACCGTCCGCACCCCCGGCTCCCGGGACCGTGGCGCCCGCCGGCTGGTGACCGGGCAGGGCGGTGAGCTCTTCTACACGGGCGACCACTACAAGAGCTTCAAGGCGGTGCTCCGATGACCGTGGATCCGCTGGAGCCGACGGACCCGCTGGGCGAGCCGGCCGGGCTGCGGGTGTGGGCGGACGGCGATCCGCTGGCCCCGGCGCTGGCCGCCGCGGCCGAGGCCGGCTGGCGGACGTACCGGCTGGACCTCGCGGGGGTGCGCTCCCGGGCCGCGCTGATGGACCGGTGCGCGCAGGTCCTGGACCTGCCGCCGTGGTTCGGCCGCAACTGGGACGCGCTGGCGGACTGCCTGACCGACCTGTCCTGGGAGCCGGAGGTCCCCGGCCGGCTGCTGGCCCTCACCTCCTGGTCCCGGTACGCCGCCGCGCGTCCGCGCGAGGCCGAGGTCTTGCAGGAGGTACTGGAGTCGGTGGTCGACCACTGGCGCGAGTCCGGCGCGGCCGCCTTCACGACGCTGCTGGTGAGCGGGGTGGACTGACAGAGGGGGGCGGGCCGGCCCGCAGGTCACGCCGCAGCCGGCGCGGTCGGCGGCTCGAACCCCGCCAGCATAGCTTCCAGGGCTGCCTGGTCGGGGCCGACGAAGGGGGCCTGGCCGGCGGCTGAGGCGAGGGTGTCGATCATCGGGCCGGTGATGGCGGGGGCGGCCGGCAGGTGGGTGGAGAGGACCAGCTCCGGGGCCCGGGCGCGCAGTTCGCCGAAGCTGCCGGCGAAGGCCATCGGGTCGACCTGCTGTACCCAGGGGCTGTCCACGCTCGCCCACAGGAGCTGCGCCTCGCGTACCGACGCGGCGTCCAGCGCCCGGACGTCCTCGCCCTCGGCGAGCTCGGCGGTCGGCATCGGGCCGCCGAAGCAGTCCGAGCTGAAGCAGACGCCGGTGGCGTCGTCGAAGAAGCCGACCGTGGCGGGGTTGTCGAAGAGGGGCGGCCGGAAGCCGGTGAGGGTGCGGTCGCCCACGTCCAGGGTCTGGCCGGGGTTCAGGAGGAAGAGGCGGTCCATCGGCAGCGGCCGTTCGCAGGACATGATCCCGGCGCCCATGAAGGTGGTCACCACCCGGGCCCGGGGGGCCGCCTCCAGCAGGGCGAAGATCCCGCCGGTGTGGTCCCGGTCGGGGTGGGTGAGCCAGATCCAGCGGACGTCCGCCGGGTCGAGGGCCTGGCCGAGGAGGGCCAGGAAGTCCCGGTCGGGCAGCCCCAGACCGGTGTCGACCACCACCGGCTCGGCGGCGTGCAGGACGAAGGCGTTGACGGGGAGGTGGCCGATCCCGGGGACCTCGAGGCTGTCGCTGAGGACGCTGACATCGGGCCGGACCCTGTGCACGGGCATGGCGGACCCTCCGGAACCCCCAGGGATGGTCGACCGCTCGCGCCCTTGCCCACCATCCTGCGCCCCGGGCGGGTCCGGCGCGACCGGGTGGGGGCGGTGGGCCCCCACCCGGCGCCGGGGTCACGGGGCGGCGGTGTCCTTCGGGATCCAGGGCGGGGTCTGGCCCCAGCCCCAGACGGGTACCTTGGCCGCGTCCACCGGCGGAGGGTCCTCGCCCGAGTAGATCAGGGCCATCCGCGTGCCCCACTCGATGTAGTAGACGAAGACCGCGCGGAACTCCGGGTCGGTGGGCAGCCCCACCTCGTCGGCGGTGTCCATCAGCAGGTCCACCCAGCGGCGGCGCTGCTTCTCGGTGATGCCCCGGCCCAGGTGCTTGGTGGCCATGTGCATGTGGCCGCCGTGCCGGGCGGTGTACTCGGCCGGGCCCCCGAAGACCTCGGAGAGCCAGACCGCGACGTGCTGGGGGTGTTCGGCGTCCATCCCGGCGAAGACCGGGGCCAGGATCTCGTCCTGCAGGGCGTGGCCGTAGAAGGCGTCGGTGAGGCGGTTCATCGCCTCGGCCCCGCCCATCCATTCGTAGATCGTGGGTGTGCTCATCGTGCTCCGCCTCGCCTCATGCCGCTCCGGCGGCCTTGCCGGGGCCCACCACATCGGTGACCTGGTAGTGCTGCATCTCCTCGATGGCCGTCACGTACGGACGGATGGCGCCGAAGAAGCCCGGGAAGTGCTCCCCGCGGCGGAAGCCCTCGAGGTGGTCCCGGACCGAGGTCCAGCGGATCCGCAGGATGTACCGCTCGGGCTCCTCCTCACAGCGGGCCAGTTCGTAGTCGACGCACTCGGGGGCGGCGGCCAGCGACTGCGCGGCCGTGCGGTAGGCGTCCTCGAAGGCGTTCTGGTCCTCTAACGCGATCCGGTAGCGGATGTACTCGACGGTGGTGGCCATGTCGGTCTGCCTCTCCGTGGGTTCGGCCGCATCGGCCGGCCGTGGTGATCAGCTGCTGCGGCAACCTTCGCGCGATCATCGATTCCCGTCAGCCGTTCGCCTCATTCCTCTTCCGACTCCATGGAGTCGGGGCCCTGGGCGCGGACCCGCTGGACGGCCTCCAGCGACTCGCGCAGCTCGGCCAGCCAGGCGTCGGTGTTGCGGCCGACCAGCCGGACGCACCAGGCCAGCGCGTCGGCGCGGCTGCGGGCCACGCCCCCCTCGACCAGCGTGTCCAGCACCCGGCGCTCGGACTGGCGCAGCCGGGTCATCACGGGGACGGCGAGGTGGGTGAAGAGGGTCCGCTCGCCCTCGGCGGACTCCACGCCCCAGGCGACCTTGCGGCGGTACAGGCCCTCGGCCTCGCGGGCCACCTCGATGCGCGCCTCGCGGGTGCGGGCGCGGAACTCCTTCACCGACTCGCCGGCCGGCGGCCGGCCGACGACGGTGATCTCCTCCCGGTCGACCGCGACCTCGACCAGGCTCTCGTAGACGTCGATGGGAAGCCGCTCGGCGAACCAGCCGCGGAGCTGCTCTCGCTGCTCTGGCGTAATCATGTAATCAACGTTGCACCCGCCGGGCCGGTGAACGCAAGGGGCGCGCGCCGGTCGGTTCCGGCGCGCGCCCCCGCTCCCGTCCTGCGGCCGGGGCCTCAGCCCATGGACCGGTACCGGTGGATCAGGGAGATCGCCATCGCCCCCTCGCCCACCCCCGAGGCCACCCGCTTGACCGAGTGCGCCCGCACGTCGCCGGCTGCGAACACCCCCGGCACGCTGGTCTCCAGCGGGTAGGGGGCCCGCTCCAGGCTCCACTCGGCCGGCAGCTCGCCGCCGTTGGCGATCAGGTCGGAGCCGGTGAGCACGAAACCGAACTCGTCCCGCTCCACCACCCCCTCCAGCCAGGCCGTGTGCGGGCGGGCGCCGATGAAGGTGAACATGAAGCGGGCCGGGACCTCGGTGTCGGCGCCGGTGTCCGCGTCGTGCAGGGTGATCCGCTCCAGGTGCTCCTCGCCGGCCAGGGCCGTGACCGTGGTGCGGGTGCGGACCTCGATGTTGGGGGTGCGGTCGATCTCGTCGATCAGGTAGTGGGACATGCTCGCGTCCAGTGAGGCGGCCCGGACCAGGATCGTCACCCGGGCCGCGTACTTGGCGAAGTGGACGGCGGCCTGGCCGGCGGAGTTGGCACCGCCGACGATGAACACGTGCTGCGAGATGCAGGCCGAACTCTCGGTGGTGGCCGCGCCGTAGTAGAGCCCGGCCCCCTCGAACCGCTCGGCGCCCGGGGCCTGGAGCCGGTTGTAGGCCACCCCGGTCGCCAGCAGCACCGTCTCGGCGCTGATCTCGGTGCCGTCGGCCAGGGTGAGGATCTTGGCGGGGTCGGCCCGGGTGAGCGAGACCACCTCCACCGGGTGCAGGATCTCCGCGCCGAACCGGGACGCCTGGATGGTGGCCCGGCGGGTCAGGTCCCCGCCGGAGAGCCCCGAGGGGAAGCCCAGGTAGTTCTCGATCAGGCTGGAGGTGCCCGCCTGGCCGCCCGGCGCCCGGGAGTCCAGCATCAGGGTGCTCAGGCCCTCGGAGGCCGCGTACACCCCGGCCGCCAGGCCGGCCGGGCCGGCGCCGACGATCACGCACTCGTAGTGCGGCCGGGAGGCCGTGGTGGCCAGCCCCAGGGCGCCGGCGAGCTCCGCGTCGGTGGGCGCCGACAGCAGCCTGCCGTCCGGGAAGCGGACCAGCGGCAGCGCCGCGTCCGGCTGGACGGCCAGCAGGGTCAGCGCCTCCGGGTCCCGCTCCACGTTCAGGAACCGGAACGGCTGTCCGTTGCGGGTGAAGAAGTCCCGCACGGCATGGGTGCCGGGGGAGACCAGGTGGCCGGCCACGATGATCCCGTCGTACGCGGGCCGATAGGTGGCCAGCCAGTCCGACAGCAGGTCGTCCAGCACCGGGAACAGCCGCTCGTGCGGCGGGTCCCAGGGCTTGAGCAGGTAGTAGTCCAGCCGGACCCGGTTGATCGCGGTGATCGCCGCGTCCGTCTCGGCGTAGGCCGTCAGCAGCACCCGGCGGGCGTCCGGGAAGCGGCTGACCGCCTCCAGCAGGAACTCCACGCCGGTGACGTCCGGCATCCGCTGGTCCACCAGGAACAGCGCCGGGTCGTGGCCCCGCTCGTCCAGCGAGTCCAGGATCTTGAGGGCGTCGGCGGCCGAGGAGGCGCCCAGTACCCGGTACCGGTCCCCGTACGCGCTGCGCAGGTCGCGCCGGACCGCCCGCAGCACCTGCGGGTCGTCGTCCACCGCGAGGATGACCGGCTTGCGGCTCTCCGCGTCCGGCCGCACCGGCCCGGCGGCGGGCTTGCGGGCGGTCCCCTGCGCCGGGCCCCGGGGCGCCCGCTCCCGCGCGGTGCTCACGCCGTCTCCAGCAGCAGCTTGTCGGCGTAGCACCAGGCCCAGTCCTCGCCCGGCTCGTACGAGGCCGCGATGGGGTGGGAGGTGCGGTGGAAGTGCCCGGTCGCGTGCCGGTTTCTGGACGAGTCGCAGCAGCCCACGTGGCCGCAGCTGAGGCAGAGCCGCAGGTGGACCCACGAGTCCCCGAGGGCGAGGCACTCCTCGCAGCCCTCCGAGCCGGCGGTCACTTGGCGGATCTGGTCGATGTGGGCGCAGCCGTTCTCCGAGTCGTTCTCCATCGGACCCCGTCCTTCCCTGAGGAAATCGTCATGACCATAAGTCGGACCCCTGCCGCGGGTTCAGCTATTCGGCCGAAGTCATGGAGTCCGACGGCTACTTCATGACGTCGGCGGCCGACTACCTGAGGTGCCCCGGGGACCCTGCCCGCTACCTCACCAAGTCGCACGCGGGGCCTTTGACGACGGCTCGAGAGCGCAGCAGTGTGGTGCTCGCCAACGACAACAGGCGGCGCCAGGAGGAATACGTGAGCAGAAAGATTCTGGTCATTGTCTCCGAACACGGTTACTGGGCCGAGGAACTGATCGGGCCCGTCTCCCAATTCGACGAGCGTGGCTACGAAGTCGTCTTCGCGACGCCGACCGGAAAGCGCGCGCACGCACTTCCGCCCAGTCTCGACGCGAGCTACGTGGACCCGCCGCTGGGCCGCTCGGTCACCACCGAGGAGAACGCCCGGCTCGGCCGCGAGTTCGAGCAGTCCAGCCGGCTGGACACCCCGCTGGACATCGAGGCCTGGGTGCCCGAGCGGCCGTACACCAGCGACGAGGGCTACCTGCGGAAGCTGGAGCAGTACCACCGCGACCTCGACCGGCTGGACGCCGACATCGCCGGCTACGACGCCGTCCTGATCGTCGGCGGCTCCGGCCCGATCGTCGACCTCGCCAACAACGAGCGGGTGCACGCCCTGATCCTGGCCTTCAAGAAGGCCGGCAAGGTCGTGGCCGCCGAGTGCTACGGGGTCGCCTGCCTGGCCTTCGCCCGCGACTGGGACGACCGGGCCAGCATCATCCGGGGCAAGCACGTCACCGGCCACTGCAAGGAGTACGACTACAAGGACGGCACCGGATTCCTCGGCACCGACTTCAACATGGGCCCCCCGCCCTACCCGCTGGAGTACATCCTGCGCGATGCGACCGGGCCGCGCGGCAGGTACCACGGGAACTTCGGAAAACCGGTGTCGGTGATCGTGGACTTCCCGTTCGTCACCGGCCGCTCCACCCCCGACTCGTACCTCACGGGGCAGAAGATCGTGGAAGTCCTCGAGGACGGCCTCACCCGTTACGGGTGGTGAATCAGGGGGAATTCATGAGTGCGACTCCGGGCCGGGAAAGGCTCATCGAACAATTCAAGGCCGACGGCCTCGACGTGATGTTCGGAAATCCCGGGACAGTGGAACAGGGATTCCTCGACGCGGCCGACGCGGCCGAGGGTTTCAGCTACGTCCTGACCCTCCAGGAGACGGTGGCCGCGGGCATTGCGGACGGCTACGCCCGGGCCACCGGCGGCGCCGCGCTGCTCCAGCTGCACTCCGGGGTCGGCCTCGGCAACGGCATCGGCATGCTCTACCAGTCGCTGCGCGGCCACACCCCGCTCGTGGTGGTCGCCGGGGACGCCGGGGTGCGGTACGACGCGATGGACGCGCAGATGGCGGCCGACCTGGTGGCCATGGCCAAGCCGGTCACCAAGTACGCGACCCGGGTCACCGATCCGCGCTCGGTGCTGCGGACCGTGCGCCGGGCCGTGAAGATCGCGCTCACCCCGCCCCGCGGCCCGGTCTTCGTGGCCCTGCCGATGGACGTGCTGGACGAGCTCAACGACGAGCCGGTGCTGCCGGCCACCGTCCCGCTCACCGACGTGACGCCCTCGGACGCCTCCGTCGGCCGGGCCGCCCGGCTGCTGGCCGGGGCGCGCCGGCCGCTGGTGCTGATCGGGGACGGGGTGGCGCTCTCCGGGGCGCAGGCCGAACTGGCCGCCGTCGCCGAGCTGCTGGGCGCCGACGTGTACGAGGTGGACTCCTCCGAGGTGAACATCGCCGCCTCGCACCCGCTGCGCCGGGGCCAGCTCGGCCACATGTTCGGCGGGCACAGCGCGGAGCTGGTGCGGGAGGCGGACGCGGTGCTGATCGTCGGCACGTACGTCTTCCCCGAGGTCTTCCCCGAGCTGGTCAGCCCGTTCGCGGACGGGGCGCGGATCGTGCACGTCGACCTCAACGGCTACGAGATCGCCAAGAACCACCCGGTCGACCTGGGCCTGGTCGCCGACCCGCGCCAGGCGCTGCGGGCCCTGGCGCCCGTACTGGCCCGGGAGATGGACCCGCCCGCCCGGGCCGCGGCCGGGGCCCGGCTCGCGGCCCGCACCCGGGAGCGGGCCGCCGCGCTCGGCGCGGCGCGCACGGAGCAGGACGGCTCGCCCATGGCGGTCTTCCTGCGGACCCTGGCCGAGCGCACCGGCGGCGACCTGATCGTCTTCGACGAGGCCCTGACCACCTCCCCGCTGGTCACCGCCCACCTGCCGGCCGAGCGGCCGGGCGACTACCACCTCACCCGGGGCGGCTCCCTCGGCGTCGGCTTCCCCGGCGCGGTGGGCGCCAAGCTGGCCCGGCCGGACCGGCTGGTCGTCGGCTTCGCCGGGGACGGCGGCTCCATGTACACCTACCAGGCGCTGTGGACGGCGGTCCGGCACGGCATCGCCGCGAAGTTCGTGGTCTGCAACAACCGCAAGTACCGGCTGCTGGACGACAACATCGCCCAGTACTGGCGGGAGCGCGAGATCCCCGAGCACGCCTTCCCCGACTCCTTCGACCTCTCCCGCCCGGAGATCGACTTCGCCGGCCTGGCCCGTTCCCTGGGCGCCGGCGGCACCCGGGTGGAGAAGCCGGACGAGGCGGCGGCCGCGGTGCGCCTGATGCTCGACCACCCCGGCCCCTACCTCGTCGACATCCAGATCTGACCCACACACGACACGGAGGCGCGCATGTCCGCCGAGCGGCTCACCGAGGACGCGATCCGGACCTTCGCGGGAGACTGGTACACCGCCCTCGACCGGCACGTACCGCCGTCCGAGGTGCTCGCGATGATCACCGAGGACCTGGAGTTCGCGGTGCCCGAGGACACCTTCCGCGGGTACGACGGCTTCGGCCGCTGGTACGAGGCCGTCACCCACCGGTTCTTCGACGAGGTGCACACCGTCACCGAGGTCGAGCCGGTGATCGAGGGCGGCCGGGCCGTCGTCCGGGTGCTGGTGAACTGGCAGGCCAAGATCTGGGACGCACCGGCCGCCCGCAGCGTCTGGCTCGGCTTCGACGCCGACCAGACCTGGACCGTGGTGCCCGGCCCGGACGGGCGTCCGCTGATCAAGACGTACACCGTCAACAAGCTGGCCCCGATGCCGGGTTCGGCCTCCCTCTGACGCGCCGAAGGAGCGGACCATGACCAATGTGACGCGGCAGCGGGTCGAGGCGGCCTACCGCGCGCTCGGCTCCGGCGATCGCGCCCGGATCCTCGAGTACTACGCCGAGGACCTGCGGTGGCTGGTCCCCGGCAACCACCCGCTGGCGGGCTGGTACGAGAGCCTGGACGCCTTCCTGGAGCTGATGGGGCAGACCCACAAGCTCACCGGGGGCACCTTCCGGATGGAGATCGAGGCCGTCCTGACCGGTCCGGACTGCTCGGCCGACGTGTGCCGCAACACCGGGCTGCGGGCCGGCGCCCCGGAGGACGCGCAGTCCCCGTACGAGCGGATGGACTACCCGGTCTTCCACTTCATGCGCTGGCGGGACGGCCGGGTCGTGGAGGGCCGGGACGGCCTCTTCGGCGACACGGCCAGCGCCTTCAGCCAGTTCTGGGCGCCGTTCGCTCCGGACGGCCTCCGCAGGGACCGATAGGGGATGAGCGCGATGGACGCACGCCAGATCCTGACCGACTACTACGAGCGCGCCAACGCCGGTGACTGGGACCGCTGGTGCGACCTGTTCGCCGACGCCCAGGTCATGGACGAGCAGCTGGCCGGCCACATCGAGGGCCTGGAGACGCTGCGTTCGATGATGAAGGGCATGGGGACCATGTACCGGGTCTTCCGGAACGAGCCCCGGCACCTGGTCGTCGAGGCCGCCGGACCGGACGGCACCGTCAAGGCCGCCGCGGTCTCCCACCTCACCGCGGTCAGTGCCTCGGGCGAGGCCATCGAGGCCGAGGTGATGAACTTCTTCGAGATCGCCGACGGGAAGATCGCCTACATGGCCAACTTCCACGACACGGTCCCCTTCCAGGTCCTCGGCCAGGGCTGAGGGGGCGGGCGTCGTGACGGAGTACGACTACGTCATCGTGGGGTCCGGCACGGCCGGCAGCGTGCTGGCCAACCGGCTCACCGAGGACCCGGACACCACCGTGCTCGTGCTGGAGGCCGGCGGCCCCCGCATCCCGCCCGAGGTGGACGACCCGTCCTCCTGGTACAAGCTGCTGGGCGGGCCGGTGGACTGGGGCTACACGTCCGTGCCCCAGCCGGGGCTGGACGGCCGGCAGACCTACGAGCCGCGCGGCAAGGCCCCCGGCGGCAGCAGCAACCTCTACATCATGATGCACATCCGGGGCCACGCCTCGGACTTCGACAACTGGGCCTACCAGGGCGCCGCCGGCTGGTCGTACGAAGACGTGCTGCCGTACTTCGCGCTGCTGGAGTCCCAGGAGGACCGCACCACGGCCGCCATCGGCACCGCGGGCCCGCAGCGGGTCACCAACGCCGGCCGGCACGGCCCGAACCCGGTCTCCCGCGCCTTCATCGACGCGGCCGTGGAGCTGGGCCACCAGGAGATCGCCGACTTCAACACCGACGGTCCGCGGCGCGGGCTGTTCGGCACCGGCTGGCACCACATCGACGTCGCGGACGGCCGCCGGCAGGGCGCCCTGGTCTCCTACCTGGAACCGGCCCTGACCCGCCCCGGCCTCACCCTGCGGACCGGGGCGCAGGCCACCCGGCTGCTCTTCGAGGGCGACACCTGCACGGGCGTCGAGTACGTCCAGGGCGAGCCGCCGGCGGACTTCGCCGGCCGGACCGTCGCGGACGTGGCCGGCACCACCGGCACCCCCGGCACGCACACCGTCCGGGCCCGGCGCGAGGTGATCGTCGCGGCCGGCGCCATCGAGTCGCCCAAGCTGCTGCTGCTCTCCGGCATCGGCCACCCGGACCGGCTGCGCGAGCACGGCATCGCGCCGACCGCGGCGGTGCCGGGCGTCGGCGAGAACTTCCACAACCACGTGCTGACCGGGCTGATGGCGGAGGTCACCCAGGAGCTCCCGCCGCCCGCCCAGAACCTCTCCGAGAGCGCGCTGTTCCTGGCCTCGCGGCCCGGGCTGCCCGCCCCCGACCTCCAGATCGCCTTCGTGCACGTGCCGTTCGACGTGATCGTCGGGCAGTCGCACCCGAACACCGTCTCCATCCTGCCCGGCGTGGTGCGGCCGGTCTCCCGGGGCTGGATCCGGCTGGCGAGCGCCGACCCGCTGGCCGCGCCGCTGATCCACCCCAACTACCTGGGCGACGACTGGGACCTCGACCGGATGGTGCAGGGCGTCAGGCTGGCCCGGGAGATCTTCGCCACCTCGGCCTTCTCGCCCTGGTACAAGCAGGAGCTGCAGCCCGGGCCCGGCACCGTCACCGACGACGAGCTGCGCACCTTCGTCCGGCGCAAGGCGGAGAGCTACCACCACCAGGCCGGCTCCTGCCGGATGGGCGTGGACGGGCTCTCGGTCGTCGACCCCGAGCTGCGGGTGCACGGCGTCCGCGGCCTGCGGGTGGCCGACGCCAGCGTGATGCCGGCCGTCCCGTCCGGCAACTGCCACACCGCCATCGCGATGATCGCCGAGCGGGCGGCCGACCTCATCAAGGGGGTGTCCCGTGCCTGACCCCGTGCTGCGCGAGGGAGCGCTCACCGGGACCCGGATCGCGGTCCTGGTGGAGAGCGACTTCTACGAGCCCGAGATCTTCTACTACGGGCACCGGTTCGCCGAGGAGGGTGCCCGGGTCGACTTCCTGACCCGGCTGTGGGGCCAGGACTCCATCACCTTCACCGGCCACGAGTACCGGGCGCCGTTCACCGCCGACCGGAGCCTGGAAGGCCTCTCCGACGACGAACTGCGCGCGTACGCGGCGCTGATCGTGCCCTCCGGCATGGTCGCCGACCGGCTGCGCTACACCGAGGACGTGGACGTCCTGGCGCCCGCGACCGAACTGCTGCGCCGCGCCTTCGAGGAGCCGACCGTCCTCAAGGGGATCATCTGCCACGGCATGTGGCTGGCCGCCTCGATCCCCGGCAAGGTCCGGGGCCGCAAGGTGGTCTGCCACAACAACCTCATCGGGGACGTGCGCAACATGGGCGCCCAGTACGTCGACGAGGACGTGGTGGTCGACGGGGACCTGGTCACCGGCCGCACCGGCGCCCACCACCACCTCTTCGCCCGCCGGATCATCGAGCTGGTGGCGGCCGGCCGGGGCCGGAGGGCCGACTGATGCGCTGGTCGCACGTCGGCCTCAACTGCACGGACCAGAAGGTGACCGAGGAGTTCTACACGCGGTGGTTCGGCTTCGCCCGGGCCCGGGTGGTCGACCTCGGCGCCTCGCAGATCGTCTTCCTGCGCAAGGGCGACGCGTACCTGGAGCTGTTCCCGGCGGACGCCGAGCCGGCCCGGGCGGCGGTGGACGACGGACCCCGGACCCCGGGGCGGATGCGCCACCTCGCCTTCCAGACCGACAGCGTCGACGCCTTCCTCGCCGACCTCGGCGACGGGGCGGAGGTCACCCTGGGCCCGCTGGACTTCGACGACTTCGTCTGCGGCTGGCGGACCGTCTGGGTCCGCGACCCGGACGGGGTGATCGTCGAGGTGAGCCAGGGCTTCGAGGACGAGCACACGCAAGCGGACCGTACCGACGCTGACCGGACCAACGACATGAAGGGTGCCCGACATGGCTGACGCCGTGAGCTTCTCCTTCTCCGACACCATCGCCGGCTACGTCGGCCACTTCGACTCCGAGAGCCGGCAGCTGCGGCTGACCACCACCGACGGCCGCGAGTTCACCGTGTCGCTGGCCTCCGGCCCCAGCGCGGAGCTGGTCCGCAACCTCGACGAGCCGTACGCCGACGCCTCCGGCCACATCGACGAGATGCTGTCGCCGGGCCGGTTCCTCTTCGTCTACGGCGTCCACTACCCGGAGCACGGCGGCCGGTTCGACGCCAAGCGGCTGGTCTTCCTGGGCCGCGGCGCCGAGGACTACCGCTTCGAGGAGTCCGGCTGGTGGATCAAGCAGATCGAGTCGCTGGCCGCCTTCTACAAGCGGGCGCAGTTCGGCGACGGGCCGGTGGACTTCGCCCAGTACCGGACCGAGATCCGGCTCGGCGGCGACAAGACCGCCAGCCACGTCCAGGAGACCGACACCATCTCCCGGCTGGTCTACGGCATGGCCTCGGCCTACCTGCTCACCGGCAAGGACGAGTACCTGGAGGTCGCCGAGCGGGGCACCGAGTACCTGCGCGCCCACATGCGGGTGGTGGACTCCGAAGAGGACGTCACGTACTGGTACCACGGCATCAGCGTCGAGGGGGACGCCGAGCGCAAGCTCTTCACCTCGGAGTTCTACGACGACTTCGACGCGATCCCGATGTACGAGCAGATCTACGCCCTGGCCGGCCCGATCCAGACCTACCGGGTCACCGGCGACGCGCGGATCAAGGACGACGCCGACGGCACGATCCGGCTCTTCGACAAGTTCTTCTTCGACCGCGAGCAGGGCGGCTACTACTCGCACATCGACCCGATCCTCTTCAGCGCGGACCACGAGTCCCTGGGCGAGAACGCCGAGCGCAAGAACTGGAACTCGGTGGGCGACCACGCGCCCGCCTACCTGATCAACCTGTACCTGGCCACCGGCGACCAGAAGTACGCGGACTTCCTCGAGTACACCTTCGACACCATCGCCGAGCGGTTCCCGGACTACGAGAACAGCCCCTTCGTCCAGGAGCGGTTCTTCCGCGACTGGTCCCACGACAAGGGCCACAGCTGGCAGCAGGACCGCGCGGTGGTCGGCCACAACCTCAAGATCGCCTGGAACCTGCTGCGGATGAACTCCCTGAAGGCCAAGCCGGCCTACGAGGAGCTGGCCCGGCGGATCGGCGAGATCATGCCCGAGGTGGGCAGCGACCGGCAGCGCGGCGGCTGGTACGACGTGGTCGAGCGGGTCAAGGACGGCGACCAGGAGACGTATCGTTTCGCCTGGCACGACCGCAAGGCCTGGTGGCAGCAGGAGCAGGCGATCCTCGCCTACCTGATCCTGGACGGCACCCTGGGCGGCGACCTCTTCAAGAAGGAGGCCCGCCAGGCGGAGGCCTTCTACAACACCTTCTTCCTCGACCACGACGAGGGAGCCGTCTACTTCAACGTGCTCGCCAGCGGCACGCCGTACCTGCTCGGCACCGAGCGGCTCAAGGGCAGCCACTCGATGTCCATGTACCACTCGGCGGAGCTGTGCTACCTGGCCGCCGTGTACAACAACCTGCTCGTCAACGGCCGCGACATGGACTTCCACTTCAAGCCCGACCCGGCCGACCTGCCCGGCCGCCTGCTGCGGGTCTCGCCGGACCTGCTGCCGGCCGGCTCGGTGCGCATCGCCGCCGTGGAGATCGACGAGAAGCCGTACGACGACTTCGACGCCGAAGCGCTCACCATCACGCTTCCGGACGTCCAGGGACGGGTCAAGGTCAAGGTCCGGCTGCGGCCGGTGGCCAAGTAGCGCTCGACGGGGGCGCCCCACACCAAGGGGAAATGATGACTCTCACGCTCAAGGAACGCCGGACCAAGGCGGCGACCGTGCTCGCCGCCACCGGTGAGATCAACAGCGAGACCTCCGGGCAGCTGCTCGACAAGCTGCTGCCCCTGGTCCGCGAGGGCCAGACGCTGCGGATCGACCTCAAGTCGGTCACGTACGTCTCCAGCGCGGGCCTGCGCACCCTGCTCGTCGTCTACCGCGAGGCCCAGCACGCCGGGGTCGCGGTCACCCTCAGCGGGGTGAGCGACGAGGTCCGGTTCGTCATGTCGGCCACCGGCTTCCTGGACTTCTTCGAGACCGGGGAGGCCGCCGCGGCCGAGGCCGCCCGCACCCGGCGGCCGGTCGCGAGGGCCGCCCGGTGAGCCCGGAGCCCGTGCTGTCCCGGGCCGACCAGGTCCGCATCGACGCGTACCCGACCCACGAGGTGGGCGGGTACGGCGTCCGGGCCGGCAAGCCCTACCCCTTCGGGGCCTGGGTGGTCCCCGGCGGGGTCAACTTCTCCGTCTACTCCGACCAGGCCACCGCCATGACCCTGGTCCTCTACAAGAGGGCCGAGCCCGAGCCCTTCGCCGAACTGGAGTTCCCGCTGGAGTTCCGCACCGGCAGCGTCTTCGCCATGACGGTCTTCGGCCTCGACCACGAGAACATCGAGTACGGCTACCGGGCCGACGGACCCTACGACCCGGTCACCGGGCACCGCTTCGACCCCCGCCAGGTCCTCTCCGACCCGTACGCCCGGCTGATCGCGGGCCGGGACGTGTGGGGCACCGAGCCCGACCACACCCGCGGCTACCAGTACCGCTCCCGGGTCTGCCTCCAGGACTTCGACTGGGGGGACGACGGACCGCTGCGGATCCCGGCCGAGGACCTGGTGGTCTACGAGACGCACGTGCGCGGCTTCACCCGGCACCCCTCCTCGGGGGTGACCGCCCCGGGCACCTTCGCCGGGCTCCGGGAGAAGATCCCGTACCTCAAGGAGCTCGGGGTCAACGCCGTCGAGCTGCTGCCGGTCTTCGAGTTCGACGAGACCGACAACCCGCGCAGCAACCCGCAGACCGGCGAGAAGCTGTACGACTACTGGGGCTACAACACCGTCGCCTTCTTCGCCCCCAAGGCCGGCTACGCGGCCACCGGGCGGTACGGCATGCAGGGCGACGAACTGCGCACCCTGGTCAAGGACCTGCACGCGGCGGGCATCGAGGTCATCCTCGACGTGGTCTTCAACCACACCGCCGAGGGCAACGAGATGGGACCCACCATCTCCTTCAAGGGCCTCGACAACGCCACGTACTACATGCTCACCCCCGAGGGGTACTACTTCAACTTCAGCGGCACCGGGAACACCGTCAACTGCAACCACCCGGTGGTGCGCAACTACGTCCTGGACTGCCTGCGGCACTGGGTCGCGGACTACCACATCGACGGCTTCCGCTTCGACCTCGCCGCCATCCTCGGCCGGGCCCTGGACGGCACGCCGCTGCCCAACCCGCCGCTGCTGGAATCGCTCGCCTTCGACCCGGTCCTGCGGCACACCAAGCTGATCGCCGAGGCCTGGGACGCCGCCGGGCTCTACGAGGTCGGCAACTTCCCCGCCTACGGCCGCTGGGCCGAGTGGAACGGGAAGTACCGCGACACCGTGCGCCGCTTCGTCAAGGGCGACCCCGGCGTCACCGGCGAACTGGCCACCCGGATCGCCGGCTCCCCGGACCTCTACTCCACCCGCGGGACCGCCGCCTCGGTCAACTTCCTGACCGCGCACGACGGTTTCACCCTCGCCGACCTGGTCGCCTACAACGGCAAGCACAACGAGGCCAACGGCGAGGACAACAACGACGGCGCCAACGACAACAACAGCTGGAACTGCGGCGCCGAGGGCCCCACGGACGACCCGGAGGTCAACGCGTTGCGGCTGCGGCAGATGAAGAACGCCGTCGCCATCCTCCTCACCAGCCAGGGCATCCCGATGTTGCTCGCCGGCGACGAGGTGGGCCGCACCCAGTACGGCAACAACAACACGTACTGCCAGGACAACGAACTCTCCTGGTTCGACTGGGACCAGGTCGAGGAGAACTCCGAACTGCTGCGCTTCGTCCGGCAGATGATCGCCTTCCGCAAGCGCCACCGCGAACTGCGGTCCACCACCCACCCCACCGGGGCCATCCGGGAGGGCCTGGGCCTGCCGGACATCAGCTGGCACGGCGCCCGGGCCTGGCTGCCCGACTGGTCGCCCGAGTCCCGGCTGCTGGCGGTGGCGCGGTGCGGGGCCGGCGACGACGACGTGGTGTACGTGGCGATGAACTCCCACTGGGAGCCGCACGACCTCGAACTGCCGGCCCTGCCCGGGGGCCGCAGCTGGCACCTGTTCGCCGACACCGGGGCCGCGGCGCCGTACGACATCCGCACCCCGGGCGGCGAGAGCGAACTGGAGAACGCCGGCACGTACCTCATCGGTCCGCGCTCGGTGGTGATCCTCGTGGGCCGGGCGCCCGGCGAGGAGTGACCGACCGAACGCCACCACCCCCCGGCCCCGCCGGGGGACCGCAGTCGAAGGAGCCTGACATGCCGCTTTCCGTGTCCCTGACCATCACCGGCGACACCACCGTCATCGAGCTCAACGGCGAGCTGGACGCCAACACCGCGCCGGACTTCCACCAGACGCTCGAGAAGGCCGCGGGCCACGGCACCAGCACCGTCGAGATCCGGATGGCCGGGGTCGGCTACATGGCCAGCGCCGGCCTGCGCTCCCTGGTCTTCGCCCAGCAGAAGGTCGCCCCGGACGTCACCCTCAAGGTGGTCGGTGCGATCGAGCCGGTGGCCCGGACCATCCGGACGGCCGGCCTGCACCACAGCATCGTCCTCTCCGATGAGTGAGGCGGTCCGGCTGACCGACCGGCCCGTCGCCCTGGAGGTGCCGGCCACCCTGGCCGCCCTGTCGGAGATCGCCGGCTTCGTGCTGGGCCTGGCCGACGCGGCCGGGCTCGGCCGGGGCCCCGCCTACCGGCTGCGGCTGGCGGTGGACGAACTCGCCACGAACGTCGTGACCCACGGCTACCGGGGCGGCGACGGGCGGATCACCGTCCGGGGCCGCGCCGGGGCCGGCTGGGTCCGGGTCCTCCTGGAGGACACGGCCCCGGCCTTCGACCCGGTCGCCGGCTGCCTGCCGCCCGCCACGGGGGTGCCCCCCGAGCGGCGGCGGGTCGGCGGCCTGGGCATCCACCTCGCGCTCACCAGCGTCGACGAGTTCAGCTACGTACGGATCGAGGACCGCAACATCAGTGCACTGACGGTCATCGGCGACGACGTGAGAAGGACGCCCGCATGCCCTCCACCTCCGTGATCATCCTGGACGAGTCCCCGCAGCCGCCCCGGGCCCTGCTCGACGCCCTGGCCGGCATGGACGCGGAACTCTCGGTGCGCTCCCTGGCCCAGCTGCTGTCCGGGCCGGTCGCGGCCCTGCCGGCCGCGGACGTGCTGCTCGCGCCGGCCGGGGCGCCGGGGGAGTCGGTGCGCACCGCCGTGCGGCGGCTGCGCCGCCGGGCCGGGGCGCCGATCGCGGTCGTGTGGACCACTGACGACTTCGGGGCGCTGGAGGCCCACGTCAGGCTCGGCCACGAATACCTCGTCCCGCCCTTCCTGCCGGCCCTGGTCGGCGCCCGGCTGCACAGCTGCTCCGAGCGCGCCGAGCTGGGCCGCACCCTCCAGGAGGCGGATGCCCGGGCGGAGTTGATGGGGTACGAGAAGGAGCTGGAGATCGGCCGGGAGATCCAGGCCGGCTTCCTGCCGGAGGCGCTGCCGGTCCCGGACGGCTGGGAGATCGACGTCCGCTTCCGCCCGGCCCGCCAGGTCGCCGGGGACTTCTACGACGTCTTCGAGCTGGTGCACCGCCGAAGACTCGCCCTGGTCGTGGCGGACGTCTGCGACAAGGGCGTCGGTGCGGCCCTCTTCATGGCCCTGATCCGGTCCCTGCTGCGGCACACCGCCGAGAGCAGCGGCCTCCAGCACCTGGTGGCCGACCGCTCCGGCGGCCGTATCCCGGTGGTCGGCGCCACCCCGCTGCTCAACGCGGTCACCGCGACCAACGGCTACCTCACCCGCAACCACCTGCGCCAGGGCTACTTCGCCACCCTCTTCTTCGGGGTGCTGGACCCGCTCACCGGCAGCCTCGTCTACATCAACGGCGGCCACAACCCGCCCCTGCTGCTGGCCGGCGACGGCCGCGACCCGCTCCCGCTGGAGCCGACCGGACCGGCCGTCGGCGTGCTGCCGGACTGCTCCTACGCCCTCGGGTACGCCCAACTTGATCCGGGGGACACCTTGTTCGTCTACACCGACGGAGTGCCCGAGGCGCGCTGTCCGGACGGCCGCTTCCTCGGCGACGAGCGGATGCTCGCCATGCTCTCGGGGGCGGTCGGCGACGGCCGGGCGGTGGTGGACCTGATGGACCGGGCCGTCCGGGACCACACCGGGCGGGCCGAACAGCACGACGACGTCACCATGCTGGCCCTGCACCGGCCACGTGCGGCGCGGGGGCCGCATGCGACCGGGCGGTCGGTGGCGTGATGGCCACCACCATCGTGGTGCACTCGCACCGGGGCGGTACCGGGAAGTCCACCGTCCTGGCCAACCTCGCCCTGCTGATCGCCGCGGCCGGCCGCCGGGTCGCGCTGGTGGACACCGACATCCAGTCACCCACGCTCGACGTGCTCTTCCGGGTCGGGCCCCGGGCCTGGTCGCTGACCGACTACCTGCTCGGCCGGTGCGAGATCGAGGCCGCCGCCCACCCGGTGGGCCCGCCCGGGCTGTACCTCGTACCGGCCCGGACCACCACCTCCTCGCTCCCGGAGATCATGGCCACCGGCTACGACGTGGGCCTGCTGCCCGAGGCCTTCGGCCGGCTGGTGGACCGCTACCGGCTGGACGTCCTGCTGCTGGACACGCACGCCGGGCTGAACAACGAGACCGTCACCGCCATGGCCAGCGCGGACGTGCTGGTGATCATGGCGAGGGCGGACCGGATCGACCTCACGGGCGTGGAGGAGACCATCGAGCTGGCCGGCCGGCTCACCTGCCGGCGCACGCTCGTGATGAGCATGGCGCCGGAGGGCGTCGACCGGGACCTGGTGCGGGAACGGGTCGAGCACGTCTACGGAACCCCGTTGGCCGGAATTCTCCCCTACGTACCGGAAATGGCGGCCCTGTGCGGCGAACGCATATTCGCGGAAGCCCGCCCGGACCACCCTTTGGTCGATGAATTCCGGCGCATCATCTCGGTACTCGACGCACGTGACGAAGTATCACGGGCCTGACCGCACACCCCTCGCGCCGACCGAACCTGGCGTGTTGAATCGGCACCACTCCAGAAAGAGGAGAACAGTCATGAAGATTCTCGTCGTCATGACGGCCAAAGCGACGCTCCACCTGCTGGACGGGGAACTCCACCCCTCCGGATTCTGGGCCGAGGAATTCGTCGTGCCCTATCAGCTCTTCCGCGCCGCGGGCCACTCCGTCGACGTGGCGACGATCGGGGGCCGGGCCCCCACGGTCGACCAGACCAGCATCGACCCGCAGTTCCTCCAGTGGGTGCGCCCCGAGGGCTCGCCGGACGAGGACGCGGCCAACGCCGCCGAGTACGTCCGCGTCATCGGGAGCACCCCCGCCCTCGCGCACCCGATCGCCCTGGAGGCCCTTGGCGAGAAGGACGTCGCCGACTACGACGGGATCTACGTCAGCGGCGGCCACGGCGCCATCGGCGACCTGCCCAAGTCCGACGAGCTCGCCCAGATCCTGCGCTGGGCCATCGCCCAGGACAAGAAGATCGCCACGGTCTGCCACGGCCACACCTCCCTGCTCGCGCTCCGCGACGGCGAGGGCCGCTGGCCCTTCGAGGGCTACCGGATGACCGCCTTCTCGCACAGCGAGGAGCTGGTCACCAACATGGCGGGCCGGCTGCCGCTGATCCTCGAGGTCGAACTCACCCGGCTCGGCGCGCGGTACGAGAAGGCCGAAGCCATCTGGGACTCCCACGTGGTGGTGGACCGCAACCTGACCACCGGGCAGAACCCGTACTCCTCCAAGGCCCTCGCCGAGACGTTCCTGGCGCAGCTCGGCGCCTAGGCCACCGCGCCACGGCGCACGGCCCAGGGGGCATCCGCACCCCCCACCGACACCGGAAGGCAGCCATGACCAAGCGCGCGCTCAGCGACCAGCCCCTGGCCAACCCGGGCAAGCTGTTCATCGGAGGCGAATGGCGTGCGGCCGAAGACGGCCGCACCGAGCCGGACCTCAGCCCCATCGACGGACGGGAGATCGTACCGGTGGCTCAGGCCACCGCCGCGGACGCCGACGCCGCCGTGGCCGCGGCCCGCACCGCCTACGAGGAAGGTCCCTGGAGCAGACTCTCCGCCCAGGAGCGCGCGCTGCGGCTGAACCGGGTCGGTGAGCTCATCGAGCGCGACCTCGAGGAGATCGCCCTGCTGGAGACCGTCGACATGGGCAAGCCCTTCGCCTTCTCCAGCACGGTCGACGCGCCCATGGCCGCCCAGCTGATGCACTACTACGCCGGCGCGGTCACCCGGGTCGACGGCGCCTCCCGCGCCCCGGCCGGCGGCCAGCTCACGTACACGCTGCGCGAACCGCTGGGCGTGGTCTGCGCGATCACCCCGTTCAACTTCCCGCTCCTGCTGTCCATGACGAAGATCGCCCCGGCCCTCGCGGCGGGCAACACGGTGGTGCACAAGCCCTCCCCGGCCACCCCGCTGACCGCCCTGAAGATCGCGGAGCTGTTCCAGGAGGCCGAGATCCCGGACGGGGTGCTCAACGTCGTCACCGGCCCCGGGGTCGAGCTCGGCGAGACCCTGACCGGCCACCCCGGGATCGACAAGATCGCCTTCACCGGCTCCACGGCCGTCGGCCAGAACATCATCCGCAAGTCCGCCGGCACCCTGAAGAAGGTCACGATGGAACTGGGCGGCAAGTCCGCCAACATCGTCTTCGCCGACGCGGACCTCGACCTCGCCGAGGAACTCGCCTTCTTCGGCATCTACTACAACAAGGGCGAGATCTGCACCGCCGGCTCCCGGCTGCTGCTCCAGCGCCCGATCCACGACGAGCTGGTCGAACGCCTGGTCACCCGGGCCGCGGCGCTGCGCCCCGGGGACCCCCGGGACCCGGCCACCCTCTTCGGACCGCTCGCCCACCGCGCGCAGTTCGACAAGGTCAGCTCCTACATCGAGGTCGGCCAGAAGGAGGGCGCCACGCTGCGCACCGGCGGCACCGGCTGGACCCCGGAAGGCGCCTCCTCGGAGGGCCTGTACTTCCTGCCCACGATCTTCACCGGGGTCGACAACTCCATGCGCATCGCGCAGGAGGAGATCTTCGGCCCGGTGCTCGGCATCATCCCCTTCGACACCGAGGAGGACGCCGTGCGGATCGCCAACGACAGCGCCTACGGACTGGCCGCCGGGGTGCACACCACCGACCTCAAGCGGGCGCACCGCGTCGCCTCGCAGATCAAGGCCGGCACGGTCTGGGTCAACTGCTACAACCAGTACGACCCTTCCGTGCCCTACGGCGGCTACAAGGCCTCCGGCTTCGGCCGCGAGTGCGGCCCCGAATCGCTCGAAAGCTACACCCAGACCAAATCCGTCTGGATCGGCATGAGTTGAGCCGGGCCACGGCTCCTGCGCAGGGCGCGGAGCGCGGCCCGCGACGACCCGGAAGGCGTATCCCCTGATGAACACAGGCATCATCGGCACCGGACGGATCGGTACCGTCCTCGCCCGCATCCTCGTGGCCGCCGGCCACCCCGTGCTCCTCGCCCGCGCCGCCGGTCCGGCCGCGCTCGCCCCGCTCCTGGCCGAACTGGGCCCCGGGGCCCGCGCGGGCACGCCGGCCGAGGTGGCCGAGGAGGCCGGTCTGCTGGTGCTGATGGTGCCGTTCGACAGCGCCGAAGGGCTGCTGCCCGCCGCGGCCGTCCGGGACAAGGTCCTCGTCGACGCCATGAACGCCTTCGCCGGCCGCGGCGCCCCCCGGTCCCTGGGCGGGCGCGCCTCCAGCGAGATCGTCGCCGACTGGTACCCCGGCGCCCGGCTGGTGAAATCCCTCAACACCATGCACTTCGAAACCCTCGCCACGGCGGGCACGGACACCGGAACGCGACCGGCGCATTACGTCGCGGGAGACGACGCCGAGGCGAAGAAGACCGTCGCCGGAATCATCCGGGACCTCGGATTCCCGGTACTCGACACCGGATCCCTGCACACCGGCGGCATTCTCCAGCAACCCGGTGGTCCGTTGTTCAACCGGGCGCTCACGGAACAGCAGGCGCTCACCGCAATCGGCGCGCGGTGAACAGAGCACAGCGAAGGGGCGTGGTCATGAATGTCGAACTGAACGTCAACGGGGTGCCGGAGCGGTTTCCGGCCGAACCCGCCGAACTCCTCGTGGAGCGGCTGCGCGACCGGCTCGGCCTCACCGGCACCAAGGTCGGCTGCGACACCGGCCAGTGCGGCAGCTGCGTGGTCCGGCTCGACGGCAGGTCCGTCAAGAGCTGCCTGCTGCTGACCGTCCAGGCCGACGGCAGCCGCGTCACCACCATCGAGGGCGTCGCGGCCGGCCAGGACCTGACCGGCCTCCAGGAGGCGCTGCGCCAGGAGCACGGCACCCAGTGCGGCTTCTGCACCCCGGGCATGGTCATGTCCCTCGGCGAACTCCTCGACGACAGCAGCCAGGGCCCCGCCCCCACCGAGCCCGAGATCCGCGAATGGCTCACCGGCAACCTGTGCCGCTGCACCGGCTACCACAGCGTCGTGCGCGGGGTGCAGCGTGCCTGCGCCGCCGCCGCGGAACCGGCGGCCGCCGCCTCCAGACCGGCCGCGACGACGGAGGGATGACGGACATGACCGTGGTGGGGGACCACACCGGCCCGCTGGGCGCGCCGCTCGACAGCCGCGAGGACCCGCAGCTGCTGCGCGGGCAGGCCCGGTACGTCGCCGACATCGAACTGCCCCGCATGGCGCACATGGCCATCCTCGGCAGCGACCGGGCGCACGCCCGCATCCTGGCCATCGACACCAAGGCCGCCGCCCAGATGCCGGGCGTCCTGAAGGTCGCCACGGCCGCGGACTTCCCGGACGTCATGCCGCTGCCCTGCATCTGGATACCCGGCGGGGTGGAGAGCCACTTCCCGCCGCACCCGTACGGCCTGCCCGGCGCCCGCCCGGTCCTGACCGGCGACACCGTCCGGCACGTCGGCGACGCCATCGCCCTGGTCGTGGCCGAGACGCCCAAACAGGCGCATGCGGCGCTGCGGGCCATCGCCGTGGAGTACGAACCGCTGCCGGTGGTCACCCGCGCCGACCACGCCCTGGCCGAAGGGGCCCCGCAGCTGCACGAGGCCGTACCCGGCAACCTCAACGCCCACTGGACCTGCGGCGACCAGGAGCGCACCGACCGCGCCCTCGCCGAGGCCGAGGTCACCGTCGAGCTCGACCTGGTCAACCAGCGCACCATCAACAGCCCCATCGAGCCGCGCGGCGCCGTCGGCGAGTACGACGCGGCCACCGGCGAGTACACCCTGCACGCCTCCACGCAGGGCCCGCACAACCACCGCTTCCTGCTCTCCGCGCTGGTCCTGGGCATCCCCTTCAACAAACTCCGGGTGATCGCCCCCACCGTCGGCGGCAGCTTCGGCACCAAGGGGTACCTCTACCCCGACATGGCGCTGGTCCTGCTGCTGGCCAAGGCCCTGGGCCGGCCGGTGAAGTGGGTGGACACCCGCACCGGACTGATGAACTCCACCGTCCAGGGCCGCGACCACCGCCAGCACGTCACCCTCGGCGGCACCCGCGACGGCCGGATCACCGCCGTGCGCTGCACCAGCTACGCCAACCTCGGTGCCTACCCCTCCACCATCGGGCCCGGGGTGGCCACCGCCCTGATGGGCCGCTCCATCACCGGCATGTACGCCGTGGACGCCGCCTTCTGCGAGGTCTACGCCGCCTTCACCAACACCGTCCCGCTCGGCGCCCAGCGCGGCAGCGGCCGGGCCGAGGCGGCCTTCCTCATGGAGCGGCTGGTCGACCGGTACGCCGCCGAGATCGGGCAGGACCCCGCCGAGGTCCGGCGCCGGAACCTGGTCCCCGCGGAGAAGTTCCCGTACGACAACGGCCTCGGCTGGACCTACGACTCCGGCAGCTACCGGGAGAACTTCGACAAGGCCCTGGAACTGGCCGGCTACGGCGACATGGCCGCCCGCAAGGCCGGCGCCCGGGCCCGCGGCAAGCGGCTCGGCGTGGGCATCGCCACGTACGTCGCCATCTGCGGGGTCGGCCCCTCCACCCGGATGTCCCAGGAGGGCATGCTCGGCGGGACCTGGGAGAGTTCCAACATCCGGGTCCACCCCACCGGCGAGGTCACCGTGACCGTCGGCTCGGCCTCCACCGGCCAGAGCCACGGCACCGTCTTCGCCCAGGTCGCGGCCGACGTCCTCGGCATCACCCCGGAGCAGGTCCAGGTCTACGAGGGCGACACCCTCAAGGCCCCCTACGGCCAGGGCACCTACGGCAGCCGCTCCTACAGCATGGCCGGACCCTCCGTGGCCATCACGGCCGGCAAGGTCAAGGAGAAGATGCGGCTGGCCGGCGCCGCCCTGATGAAGCTGCCCGAGGAGCAGGTCGCCTACGAGGGCGGCCGGGTCTTCGAGCGGGCGAACCCGGAGAACGGCAAGGCCTTCGCCGACCTCGCGATGGCGCTCTGGTACGGCTGGAACCTGCCCCCGGAGATCGAACCGGCCATCGACGAGACCACCCACTTCGACCCGCCGGACTTCAACTACCCCTTCGGCACGCACGTGGCCGTGGTCGAGGTGGACGAACTGACCGGCGAGACCGAGGTGGTGGCCTACACGGCGGTCGACGACGCCGGCAACATCGGCAATCCGAAGGTCGTCGAGGGACAGATCGAGGGCAGCATCCTGCACGGCCTCGGCCAGGCCCTCATGGAAGCCGCCGTCTACGACGACGAGGGCCGGCTGGTCAGCTCCGACCTGCGCAGCTACGCCCTGCCGCGGGCCTTCGACGCACCCTTCTTCGCCCTGGACAAGACGACCACGCCCACCCCGCACAACCCGCTCGGCGCCAAGGGGGCCGGCGAGATCGCCACCGTCCCGCCGGCCGCCGCCGTGGTGAACGCGGTCGTCGACGCCCTGTCCGACCTCGGCGTCCAGCACATCGACATGCCGCTGACGCCGGAGAAGGTCTGGCGCCGCCTCCAGGGGGAAGCCCAGTGATCCTCACCGACTTCGACTACGTCCGGCCCGCCGACCTCGCCGAGGCGCTGGAGCTGCTGGCCGGCACCCCCGGCGCGCGGGTGCTGGCCGGCGGCCAGAGCCTGATCGCCGACCTGCGCACCGGGGAGACCACCGCCCCGCTGCTGGTCGACGTCCGCCGGCTGGCCGAACTGCGCGGCGTGCGCCGCACCGAGGGCGGCCACCTGCGGATCGGCTCGGCCACCACCCTCGCCGAACTCGCCTCCGACCGGCGGGTGCTGGACGAGGCCCCGGCACTGGCCGCGGCGGCCCGGGCCAACGGCGACCCGCAGGTGCGCAACCTCGGCACCGTCGGCGGCAACCTGTCCGCCGGCGGCCGGGCCACCGACCTGCCGGCCGCGGCCATCGCCACCGACGCGCGGGTGCTCGTCGCCGGGCCGGGCGGGCGCCGCTCGGTGCCGGCCGAGGAGTTCGCCGCCCAGGGCGTGCCGGCCGGCTCGGTGGTCACCGCACTGACCGTGCCGCCCGCCCGGGCCGGCGCCTTCGAGAAGACCGCCGACCGGGCCACCCGCTACCCCGTCTGCGCGGCCGCGGTCCGGGTCGGTCCCGCGGGGCTCCGGATCGCGGTCACGGGGGCGACGGTGCGGCCGGTGCGGCTGCGGGGGGTGGAGGACCGGCTGCGCGACGGGTCCTTCAGCACCGAGGCGGTGCTGGCCGCCTTCCGCGCGGAGCCGCGGACGCTCTTCGTACCCGGCCGCGGCAACTCCGCCGAGTACCTGGGCCACCTGGCGGGCGTCCTGACCGCCCGCGCCCTCGCCAGGGCAGTGGCCCTGGAGTGACCCGGCGCGGAGCGTCGGTACGGGGTCCGGGGCGTGCCCCGGGAAACGGTGAAAGGGGCGGGGAGGGGCCGGCTCCGCGCAGCGGTACCGGCCACCGGCCGGACGTGGGAAACGAGACGGGGAGGGGCCATGCTCAGCGACACGTCCGACCGCCGGCCCGGCGGGCTGCGAAGGGCGCCACAGGGGGGCGCGCGCAGGCCGGGCGCCGGCTTCTGGCTGGTCGGGACGGTCCTCGTCCTCCTCATGCTCTCCTCCGCCGTCCCCTCCGCCCTCTACGTCCTCTACCAGCAGCAGTGGCAGCTCTCCTCCGGCACCGTGACCGTCGTCTTCGCCCTCTACGCCGTCACCGTGCTGCTCGGACTGCTGGTGTTCGGCTCCCTCTCCGACACCCTCGGCAGACGGCCGGTGCTCACCGCCGGCCTGGTCCTCGCCATCGTCTCCATGCTGCTCTTCGCCGGGGCCCGGGGCCTGGCCTGGCTGCTCGCCGCCCGGGCCGTCCAAGGGCTCGCCGTGGGCCTGGCCACCGGCGCCATGGGCGCCGCCCTGCTGGAGCTGGCGCCCCGTACCAGACCCGCGCTCGGCGCCCAGGTGAACAGCGCGGGACCGACCGTCGGCATCGGCCTCGGCGGTCTCGGGGCCGGGGCCCTGGTGCAGTACGCCCCCGCCCCGACCGTGCTCAGCTACCTGCTGCTGGTGGGGGCCTTCGCCGGCTGCCTGGTGGGCGTGGCCCGGATGCGGGAGAGCGCCCCGGGGGCCGGCGGCCGGCTGCGGGTGGCACCGCACCGGATCCGGGTGCCCGCCGAGGTCCGGGGCCGGTTCGCGGTGCTCGTCCTCACCGTCGTCGCCGTCTGGTCGGTCGGCGGCTTCTACCTCTCGCTCGGCCCCCACCTGGCCCTCTCGCTCCTCAAGAGCACCGACTACCTCGTCGGCGGGGCCACCGTCGCCCTGCTGGCCGGGGCCGCCACCGGGGCGCAGCTACTGCTCGGCCGGGTCGCCCCGCTGCGCACGGCGGTCGTCGGACTGCTCCTGCTGCTCGCCGGGCTCGCCCTGGTGCTGCTCTCCCTCGGGCTCTCCTCGGCGGCGCTCTTCCTCGTCGCCACCGCCGTCCTCGGCAGCGGCTGGGGGGCCGCCTTCCTCGGCTCCTTCCGGGCCCTGAGCGCCCTGGCCGACCCGGCCAGGCGCGGCGAACTCACCGCCGCCGTCTACGTCTTCGCCTACCTGGCCATGAGCGTCCCGGCGGTGCTGGCCGGGCTGCTCACCAACATCCACGGCCTGCACCGCACCTCGGTCGGCTTCATGGCCGGCGTCGCCGTCGTCTGCGCGGCGGCCCTGCTGGCCACCGTACGGCTGGGCGCCCGCGGCGGGCCCGCCCCGGCGCAAGGAGGGACCCCGTGACCGCCGAACCGCTCACCCCCGGCCGGCTGCGCACCGCGCTGCACGCCCTGGAACTCTTCGCCGGGCTCACCGAGGACCAGCTCGACTGGCTGGTCTCGGTCTCCCGGCCGCGGACCCTGGCCGAGGGCGAGGTGCTGTTCCGGGACGGGGACCCGGCGACCGAGTTCCACGTCCTGCTCAGCGGCGGCCTGGTGGTCACCAAGGTCGTCGACGGCCGGGAGGAGGTGCTGACCCGGCACTCCACCGAGGAGGAGGGCGCCGAGGACCACGACGGCAAGCCGGCCGCCGCGCACCGCTTCACCGGCGAGCTGCCGCTGCTCACCGAGGGCGGGTACGTGGCCACCGCGGCCGGCTCCGGACCGGCCACCGTGGTCGTCGGCTACCCGCGGCCGGTCTTCTTCGAGATGCTGACCCGCTGCCACGGCGTGGCGGCCGTGCTGCTGCCCGTGCTGGCCTGGCGGATAAAGTCCTCCGAGGTGCAGGCCCGCAAACGGGCCACCGTCGAGGCCCTGGGCACCCTGGCGGCCGGACTGGCCCACGAGCTGAACAACCCGGCCGCCGCGGTGGCCCGGGCCGCCCAGGAGCTGGCCCCCGCCCTGGACCGGCTCACCGCGACCGGCCACGACTGGGGCGCCGAGGCCGGCGGTGCCGAACGCGGGGTGCTGGACCGGCTCACCGACGAGCTGGCCAAGCTCCCGCCGCCCGCCACCAGCGACCCGATCGCCCAGGCCGACGCCGAGGAGGAGCTGGCCGACTGGGCCGAGGAGACCGGCGCCGAACGCCCCGGCCTGCTCGCCGCGGGCGTCGCCGACCTCGGACTCGAGCTGGGCTGGCTGCTGGAGCGCCTGGAAGGGGTCGGCGAGTCGGCCCTGCCGGCCGCCCTGGACCACCTGGCGGCCGTCCTGGAGACCCGGGCGCTGACCGCCGAGCTGCGCGCGGCCGGCCCCCGGATCTCCCAGCTGGTCGCCGCGACCCGGGACTACGCCAACCTGGACCGGGCACCCGAACAGCGCTTCCCGGTGACCGACGGCCTGGAGAACACCCTCGTGGTGCTGCGCGCCAAGCTCGCCGGCATCACGGTGGTCCGCGCCTACGACCCGGACCTGCCCGAACTGACCGGCTACCCCGGCGAGTTGAACCAGGTGTGGACCAACCTGGTGGACAACGCGGCGGAGGCCATGGAAGGGGCCGGCACGCTCACCCTGCGGGCCCGCGCCGAGGGCGGGTGCATGGTCGTCGAGGTCCACGACACCGGCCGCGGCATCCCCGAGGCGTCCCTGCCGCGGATCTTCGAGCCCTTCTACACGACCAAGGACGTCGGCAAGGGCACCGGCCTCGGCCTGCACCTCAGCTACCGGATCGTCACCCAGCGGCACCGGGGCTCGCTCACCGCCCGCTCGGTACCCGGCGACACCCGGATGACCGTACGACTGCCCATCGCACCGAGTACCCCCACCGACCAGGTGGAGAGAGGGAGTTGACATGCCCGAGTACGAGATCGACAAGCTGCACCCGGTGTTCGTCCGGCAGATGGACGCGCTGGCCGCCCTGGACATCGACGCGGTGATGAAGAACTACACCGACGACGCGGTCCTGCTCCGCTTCGAGGGGGTCTCGGTCGGCATCGACGCCGTACGCGAGACGTTCACCGGCTATCTCACCCTCAAGCCCACGCTGGTCGAACTCCAGGAGTACATCGAGACCGAGGACACCATCTTCTACCGGGCGATCATGAACCTGAACGGCGCTCCTGAGCACGCGTTCGGGACACTGGTCGTCCGCGATGGCCGGATCTGGCGGCAGACCGCGGGCTTCGGCGGCTGACCGGCGACATCTGGGTAGCGTGTGCGGGGAGGGTGCGGGAAGCGCCCCCTCCGCACGCTCTGCGGTCCCGTACGGATCATTCAAGGGGTGGTACATGGAGCAGGAGACCAACCGCGTCGAGGCCTTCAGTGACGGGGTGTTCGCCATCGTCATCACCATCCTCGTCCTCGAGATCAAGGTTCCCGAGACCCACGGCGAGGACCTGTGGCCGGCACTCGGTGCCCAGTGGCCGCACTACGCCGCGTACATCGTGAGCTTCATGGTGATCGGCGTCATGTGGGTGAACCACCACACGATCTTCAGCCACCTCAAGTGCGTGGACCGGCCACTGCTCTTCCTCAACCTCCTGCTGCTGATGGTCGTCTCGGTCATCCCCTGGACCACCTCGGTCCTGGCCGAACACCTCCGCGACGGCGAATCGGCCAATGCCGCGGCGGTCCTGTACAGCTCCTGGACCGTCGTCTACGCCCTCGTGTTCCTCGGTTTCTGGTGGTACGTCACCCGGGTCGGACACCTTTTCCACGAATCGGTGGACAAAGGGGGTGCCCGGGCGACCCGGGTCCGCTTCGGTCTGGGGGCCGTCGCATATCCCTTCACCGTCATTCTGTCGTTCTTCTCCGCTCCCGCCACACTGGTCGCACACGGACTCATCGCGGTCTACTACGCGGCGAACCAGATCCCCGTCCCGCTCGTGGTGGAAGAGAAGCGGCTCGAAAGCGCCAGCGACCTCAGGAAGTAGTCGCGGGCGCCTACAGGCCCGCTATTCGGTCAAGTAGGGTATTGGATCTAGATGTGGGCGGGGGAGGCGCAGATGGCTCGCGGAGTCCTGCCGGAGGAATCCTCGAAGGAAGTCTCCGAACTGATCGACGAAATGATTTGTCTGTTCTTCGAGTCATTACCCCGGCGGGACCAGCGCAACTGGGCCCGCGTCTATCTCAACGGCCTCGTTTCCACCCAGGGCAAGAAAACAATTCGCAATATCGCCGGGGCGGGCGCCAGCTCGGTGGAACAGAGCCTCCAGCAGTTCATCAGCAAATCCCCCTGGGACTGGACCCCGGTCCGCCGGGCGCTGGCCCAGCACCTCGAACGCACCGCGCAGCGGCCGCTGGCCTGGGTGGTGCGCCCGATGGTCATCGAGAAGGCCGGCGACCGCTCCGTCGGCGTCGGCCGGCAGTTCGTCCCCCAGCTCGGCCGCACCGCCAACTGCCAACAGGCCAGCGGCATCTGGCTCACCTCCAGCGAGGCGGGCTTCCCGGTCGAATGGACCCTCACCCTCCCGGGCCCCTGGACCAACGAACTCCTGCGCCGGCGGCGCGCCGGCATCCCGGACACCGCCCGCTCCCTCACCCCCGCCCAGGACGCCGTGCACGCCGTCCAGCGGATGGCCGCCACCTGGCAGCTCCAGCGCCGTCCCGTGGTGATGGACCTCAGCAACGCCGAACTCCCGCGCAGCATCGAGGCCCTGACGGTCCAGGAGATCCCCTACGTCCTCAAGGTCGACGGCTCGCTGCCGGTGGCCTTCGGGGGCGCCGGCCGGCAGCGCCCGGGGCCGCACGTCGCCCCGGCCCGCGAGCTCATCGACTCCCTGCGCTCCCAGCGCCGGGTCGTCGAGTGGACCCGGCACGGCCGCACCGAGGGCGCGGTGACCCTGCTGACCTCGGCCCCCGTGCTCGGCCCGCACTGCGAGGACCGGCCCGCCCCGGCCGGCCCACCGCTGCTGCTGATGGGCGCCTGGACCGAGGCGGCCCTGCTGCCCACCGAGTTCTGGCTCACCAACATCGGCGACCGCCCGCTGGCCCAGATCTTCCTCCTGGCCAAGCTCATCGACCGGGTCCAACTGGACTTCGCCGAGGTCTGCGAGCAGGCCGGCATCCGCGACTTCGAAGGCCGGTCCTTCCGCGGCTGGCACCACCACGCCACCCTCGCCAGCGTCGCCCACGCCGCGATGCTGCTCGCCGCCCGGCCGCTGCCGGCCGGACCGCTGCGCGCCACCACCCATGAGCGCGGCCTGTACGGACCGCCCCGGACGCCCCCCGTCCACCCGGCCCGGCGCCCCCTCATCCCCGGGCAGACCGCCCGGCACGAGTACATCCGCTGAGGCCCCGGTGCTGGACATCGCTTCAGAGCTACGCGCGTGGTGTGTGGCCCCGCGGGAGTTCGCGCTGGCCACCGTGGTCGCCGTCAGCGGCAGCGCGCCGCGCGGCCCGGGCGCCTCACTGGCCGTCGACGACCGGGGCACCGCCCTGGGCAGCGTCTCCGGCGGCTGCGTGGAGAGCGCCGTGCACGAGCTGTGCCTGGAGGCCATCGCCTCCGGGCGGCCGGGGGTGCACCGCTTCGGCTACAGCGACGACGACGCCTTCGCCATCGGGCTGACCTGCGGGGGAGTGCTGGACGTGCTGGTCACCCCGGTCCGGCGCACCGACCCGGTGCGGCCGGTGCTGGGCGCCGTCCTGGACACCGCCCTGCGCGGCGGCCGGGCGGCCCTGGCCCGGGTGGTCACCGGCCCGCCCGGCCAGCTGGGCCGGGCCCTGGCCGTCCGGCCCGACGGGACGTACGAGGGCTGCCTGGGCGGCGGCCCCGTACTGGACCGGGCCGCCGCGGGCCGGGCCCACGCCCTGCTGCTGGCCGGCCGTACCGGCACCGCCGAGCTGGGCACCGCGGGCGGGCTGTGCGGGGAACCGCTCACCCTCCTGGTGGAGTCCGCCGCGGAACCCGCCCGGCTGCTGGTCTTCGGCGCCATCGACTTCGCCGCCGCGCTGGCCCGGGCCGGCGCCTTCCTCGGCTACCGGGTCACGGTCTGCGACGCCCGGCCGGTGTTCGCCACGCCCGAGCGCTTCCCGGACGCCCACGAGGTGGTCGTGGACTGGCCGCACCGCTACCTGGCCGCCGAGGCCGCCGCGGGCCGCCTCGACACCCGGACGGCCCTGTGCGTGCTGACCCACGACGCCAAGTTCGACCTGCCGCTGCTGGAGCTCGCCCTGCGGCTGCCGGTCGGGTACGTGGGGGCCATGGGCTCGCGGCGCACCCACGCCCAGCGGCTGGACCGGCTGCGGGCGGCGGGCCTGCCGCGGGAGGCGCTGGCCCGGCTGCGCTCGCCGCTGGGCCTGGACCTCGGTGCCACCACCGCGGAGGAGACCGCGCTGTCGATCGCCTCCGAGATCGTCGCCGTCCGGCACGGCGCCGCCGGGGGCCCGCTCACCGGGGCCCGGGGCCCCCTGCACCGCCGTCCCGCCCTCCTCGGAGTCGCGTCCGGGACCAAGGTCCCGTAGGAAAGGACCACCGGGCCCGGTATGTCTCGGACGATCGTCCCGGGCGTGGCAATGGTCCGGACATGGGAGAATGAAGTACGTGCGTTTTCCTCGGCTGTCGCCCTGTCCGAGGCACCTCCGAACGACTGGGATGTCTGCACGTGCGTTTCCTCAATGACCTCAAGCCGCCGTACGACCTGACGTACGACGACGTTTTCATGGTGCCGAGCCGCTCCGCGGTCGGCAGCCGTCAGGGCGTCGACCTCTCCTCACCGGACGGCACCGGCACCACCATCCCCCTGGTGGTCGCCAACATGACCGCGATCGCGGGCCGGCGGATGGCCGAGACGGTCGCCCGGCGCGGCGGCATCGTGGTCATCCCGCAGGACATCCCGATCGAGGTCGTCACCGACGTCATCTCCTGGGTGAAGACCCGCCACCTCGTGCTCGACACCCCGATCACGCTGGCGCCCACCCAGACCGTCGCCGACGCCCTCTCGCTGCTGCCCAAGCGCGCGCACGGCGCCGGTGTGGTCGTCGACGCGGACAACCGCCCGGTCGGCGTCGTCACCGAGCACGACCTGTCCGGCGTGGACCGCTTCACCCAGCTCTCCGAGGTCATGTCGAAGGAGCTGCTGCTCATCGACGCCGACATCGACCCCCGCGAGGCCTTCAACAAGCTCGACGCCGGCCACCGCAAGCTGGCGCCGGCCGTGGACGCGGACGGCAGGCTGGTCGGCATCCTGACCCGCAAGGGCGCCCTGCGCGCCACCCTGTACAGCCCGGCCGTCGACGCCGAGGGCCGGCTGCGGATCGCCGCCGCCGTGGGCATCAACGGCGACTTCGCCGGCAAGGCCAAGCAGCTGCTCGACGCGGGCGTGGACACCATCGTCATCGACACGGCCCACGGCCACCAGGAGTCGATGATCAACGCGATCAAGGCCGTCCGGGCGCTCGACCCGAAGGTCCCGATCGTGGCCGGCAACATCGTCGCCGCCGAGGGCGTGCGCGACCTCATCGAGGCCGGCGCGGACATCATCAAGGTCGGTGTGGGCCCCGGCGCCATGTGCACCACCCGCATGATGACCGGCGTGGGCCGCCCGCAGTTCTCCGCGGTGCTCGAGTGCGCCGCCGAGGCGAAGAAGTACGGCAAGAACGTCTGGGCCGACGGCGGAGTGCGGCACCCGCGCGACGTGGCGATGGCGCTGGCGGCCGGTGCCTCCAACGTCATGATCGGTTCCTGGTTCGCCGGTACGTACGAGTCCCCGGGCGACCTGCAGCAGGCCGCGGACGGCCGGCTGTACAAGGAGTCCTTCGGCATGGCCTCGGCCCGCGCGGTGCGCAACCGCACGTCGGACGAGTCCGCCTACGACCGTGCGCGCAAGGCGCTGTTCGAGGAGGGCATCTCCACCTCGCGGATGTTCCTCGACCCGGCGCGTCCGGGCGTCGAGGACCTGATCGACTCGATCATCGCGGGCGTGCGGTCCTCCTGCACGTACGCCGGTGCGGGCTCCCTCGCGGAGTTCGAGGAGAAGGCGGTCGTCGGCATTCAGTCCGCCGCCGGCTACGCCGAGGGCAAGCCCCTCCACGCCTCCTGGAGCTAACCCCCTCCGGAGCCCTCCCGGCTCCCCCCGCCGCGCCGGCGCCGCCCCGGCGCGCCCGGGCCCCCCCGCCCGCGGCCCCCCCCCCGTTCGGCGGCGGGGACGCCCGGGGGCGGGTGGGGCGGCCCGCCCCCCCCGACGGTCACGGGCGCGCCGACGGCCCGCCCCAGGC
>NZ_JBFBGK010000079.1:0-42209 GCF_040684615.1 Streptomyces sp. NPDC089919 | reverse complement strand
CAGCGGCCGGGCGCGGGCCCGGATGCCGCGCCTCAATCGCCGGCGGGGCTGGAATTGCCCGGCGGGGCCGCGGCAAAGGGTGGCCGGGCCCAGGTTTCGGGGCGCTGCCCCGGGCCCCGCGCCTCAATCGCCGGCGGGGCTGGATTTGCCTGGCGGGGCTGGAGTTGCCCGGCAGGGGTGGATGGGCGGGTCGCCGCTCGGGCGGATGCAGAGGACGGGCCGGGTCCAGGTTTCGGGGCGCTGCCCCGGACCCTGCGCCTCAAGCGCCGGCGAGGCTGGAATTGCCCGGCGGGGCTGGATTGGCCCGGCGGGGCGGAGTTCGGAGGGTGGGGGGCATCCGGTCAGCGGGAGGTGTCGAAGACTTCTTCTTGGGTGGTGGCTAGGGCCGTCTCCAGGGCACCTCGGAGGACGGGGCGGTCCAGGACCTCCGCGAGGACCAGCGGCGGCTGCGCCGCGGAGAGTTCGGCCAGCTCCGCCGCGAGCAGCGCCCGCAGCGGCTCGCCGCCGGCGGTGAGCAGGCCGCCCGCCAGGACCACCAGTTCGGGATCGAGCGTGGCGGCCACCGACGCCAGCCCCGTCGCCAGCGCGGTCGCGAAGCGTTCCAGGAGCAGTCGGTAGGGGCCCCCGCCGTGCGCCGCCGCACCCGCCCGCAGCAGCGCGGTGGCCACCTCGAGGACCGCCCCGTCCGCCTCGTCCGCCCCCCGCAGGTGCGCCAGCTCCGGCAGCTCGGACAGGTAGTCGATGCCCAGCGAACGGGCCAGCTCGGGCACCGCCTGACACCCCGCCAGCTGCTGGTAGCCGCCGGTCTGGGCCTCGTCGATGCCCCGGATCAGCTCGGTGCCCGGTACCGGCATGAAGCCGACCTCCCCGGCGCCCCCGGTGCGGCCCCGGAAGAGCCGGCCGCCGAACATCAGGGCCCCGCCGATCCCCTCCTCGTTCCAGAGCAGGAAGAAGTCGGAGAGCCCGCGGGCCGCGCCGAGCCGGTGCTCGGCCACCGCGACCAGGTTGACGTCGTTCTCGCACTCCACCGGCACCGGCAGCCCCGCCGTCAACTCCCGCAGCAGGTCGGGCGTCTGCCAGCCGACCAGATGGCTCGGGTACCGCAGCCGCCCCGCCCGCAGGTCGAAGGCGAGCGGCGCGCCGATGACCACCCGGTGCAGCCGGTCCGTGGTGAGTCCGGCCGCCGCGGTGGCGCCGTCGAGGACCGCGGTGACCTGCTGGAGCCCGGCCTCGGCCCCCGCGGCCGGCAGCGCCAGCTCGTAGCTGCCCAGGACGCCGCCGGTCAGGTCGGCCACCGCGGCGGTGATCAGCCCGGGGGTGACGTCCACCCCCGCCACGTACGCGGCGGCCGGGTTGACGGCGTACAGCTGCGCCCCCGGTCCCGGGCTGCCCTCGGAGGTGCCGCCGGCGATCACCAGGCCCGCCTCCTCCAGCCGCGCCAGCACCTGGGAGGCGGTGGGCTTGGAGAGGCCGGTGAGCTGCCCGATCCGGGCGCGCGAGAGCGGGCCGTGGGCCAGCAGGAGGTCCAGGGCGGCCCGGTCGTTCATGGTCCGCAGCACCCGGGGTGTCCCCGGAGTCGTTCCCCTGTTCACACCGACCCGAGCTTCCTTCCGGCAACGTTGCAGACAGGGTAACCGCCCGTGGCGCCGTGGTGACGGGCGGCCCGGTCGGAGGGAGTCGGGGCCCCGGCGTGCTCGAACCTGCGCGCAAGGAGCGTGTTTCGAGCATCTATTGACATGTCAGCGCCAGTTGCGCTGCACTGGTGCGCGCCCGGACCCAGGGGGAGGCTCAGATGCGCGTCCGCTCCGTGCTCGTCGCCGTGCTGTACGCACTCGGTGCCGCGGTCACCGCCGCACCGCCCGCCTCGGCGGCCGGCTCCGCCCACTACCTGGACTGCGCGGCCGGCAGCGACGCCGCCGCCGGCACCTCGCCGGGTACCGCCTGGCGCACCCTCGCCAAGGTCTCGGCCACCACCTTCCTGCCCGGCGACACGATCCTGCTCAAGCGCGGCACCACCTGCACCGGGACCCTCGCCCCCCAGGGGTCCGGCGTCGCCGGCGCCCCGATCGCCGTCGACGCGTACGGCACCGGCCCGGCGCCCCTGGTGGCCGGCGGCGGTGCGCCCCGCGCCGTGCTGCTGCGCAACCAGCAGCAGTGGGAGATCCGCAATCTGGAGATCACCAACACCGGGGGCGCCCGCGGCAACCGGCGGGGCGTCTCCATCGAGCTCGCCGACTTCGGCACCGCCCGCCACTTCGTGCTGGCCGGCCTGGACGTGCACGACGTCAACGGCGACGACACCAAGGACCTCGGCGGCAGCGGCGGGATCTACCTCACCGTCGACGGGGTGGCCGTGCCGACCGCCTTCGACGACGTGATCATCCGGGACAACTCCGTGCGGAGCGTGGACCGGGAGGGCGTCTTCTTCGTCTCCACCTGGAACCGCTCCGGCTTCGAGGCGCACAGCGCCGGCGCGTTCGTCCCCTGGACCGGGGTGGTGGTCTCCGGCAACCGGCTCGCCGACCTCGGCGGCGACGGCATCGTGGCGGGCAACACCGCCGGGGCGCTGGTCGAGCACAACACGGTGACCGGCTTCCAGCGCCGCTCGGCCGGCTACAACGCCGGTGTCTGGACCTACGACTCCGACGACGCGCTCTTCCAGTACAACGACGTCTCCGGCGGCGCGAGCACCCGCGACGGCATGGCCTACGACGTGGACCAGGGCACCGTCGGCACCGTCTTCCAGTACAACCACAGCCACGACAACGCCGGCGGCTTCCTGCTGCTGTGCAACGCCACCGGCATCCTGCGCGGCGCCGTGGTCCGGTACAACATCAGCGAGAACGACTCCTACCGCGGGGTCGAGAACTGCTCCGGGCCCATCGAGTCCGCGCTGGTCCACAACAACACCCTGTACATCGGCCCGGGCGTCAGCCAGTCGGTGGTCCAGGAGAACAACACCACCGCCCGGCACGTCGTCTTCCGCAACAACGCCGTGGTCAAGACCGGGACCGGCACCGCCTCGATGACCCTGCGCGGCGGCGGCTACCAGCTGGACCACAACGCCCTGGCCGGGGTGACCGGCGTGCCGGCCGGCGCCGGGACCACCGCCGACCCGCGGTTCGAGGCCCCCGGGACCGTCACCGGCTACCGGCTCTGCGCCGGCTCGCCCGCGCTGGGCGCCGGTACCCCGGTGCCGGACAACGGCGGCTCCGACTACTACGGCAACCCGGTCCCCGCCACCGGCGCCCCCGCCATCGGCGCGTACGAGGGCCCGGGCGTGGCCTGCGCCGCGCCGCCCGTGACCTCCGGCGGCACCTACGGCATCGGCCGGGCCGGCACCGCGCAGGCCGTGGACGTACCCGGGTCCGCGACCACCCCCGGCACCCAGCTCATCCAGTGGACCTGGCACGCCACCGACAACCAGCGCTGGACCCTCACCGCCACCGCCGACGGCTCCTACACCGCCCGCAACCTCCGCTCCGGCCTGTGCATGGACGTCAACGGCGGATCCACCGCCGCCGGCGCCGCGGTCATCCAGTGGACCTGCACCGGGAACGACAACCAGCGGTGGCGGATCGCCGCGGCGGCCGGCGGCGGCTGGACCCTCGCCTCGGCCCGCAGCGGCCTGCTGCTGACCGCCGCCGGCGCCGCCGACGGCGACCGGCTCGTCCAGCAGCCCGCCACCGGCGCGGCCGCCCAGCGCTGGACCTTCATCCTCGGCTGACCGGGGCGCCCGCTCCGGCCGGTCCACCGCTCCCGCCCCGCCGACCGCCCTCCCGATCCGTCTGGGGACCCCATGCGACCGATCAGGCTCCTGCTCGCCGCGGTGTGCACCGCCACCGCGCTCGCCCTGCCCGCCCAGGGCGCCGCCGCCCAGGCGGCACCGAGGGCCGCGCCCGCGGCCGTCGCGGCCGCCGCGCCGCAGACCGTGCCCGCGCTGCGGCAGTGGACCGCGGGCAGCGGCTCGTACGGCTTCGGCGCCGGCTCCCGCATCGTCGTGGACCCGGCGTACGCGGACCGGCTGACCGGCGAGGCCGCCACCTTCGCCGAGGACCTCGGCGCCCTGGCCGGCCGGACCGTGCCGGTGGTCACCGGTACCCCGGCCACCGGGGACATCGCCCTGACGCTCGGGGACGCGACCCTGCCCGCCGAGGGCTACCGGATGACCGTCGGCGGCGCGCTCACCGTGCAGGCCGGCACCCCCGCGGGCGCCTTCTACGGCACCCGGACCGTCCTCCAACTCCTGCACCAGTCCACCACGGTGCCCGCCGGCACCGCGGTGGACTGGCCCGCCAAGCCCGAACGCGGCCTGATGATCGACCAGGGCCGGAAGTTCTTCACGGTCGACTGGATCCGCAAGCACATCAAGGAACTGGCCTACCTCAAGCTCAACTACTTCCACTTCCACCTCTCGGACACCTTCGGCTTCCGCCTGGAGAGCAGCACCCACCCCGAGGTCGTCTCCACCGACCACTACTCCAAGCAGCAGATCGCCGACCTGGTCGCGCTGGCCGCCCGCTACCACGTCACCGTGGTCCCCGAGATCGACACCCCCGGCCACATGAACGCCGTGCTCGCCGCCCATCCCGAGCTCCGGCTCAAGAACAAGTCCGGCACCGCCAGCGCCGAGTTCGTCGACCTCGCGCTGCCCGGCACGTACACGCTGATCAAGGACCTGGTCACCGAGTACCTGCCGCTCTTCCCCGCCCCCTACTGGCACATCGGGGCCGACGAGTACGTCACCGACTACAGCCAGTACCCCCAACTCCTCAGCTACGCCCGCGCCCACTACGGCGCGAACGCCACCGCCAAGGACACCTACTACGGCTTCGTCAACTGGGCCGACTCCCTGGTCACCGCGGCCGGCAAGACCACCCGCATGTGGAACGACGGCATCAAGTCCGGCGACGGCACCCTCGCCCCGAACCCGGACATCCTCGTCGAGTACTGGTACAACTACGGCCTCACCCCGCAGCAGTTGACCGCCGCCGGGCACACCGTCGCCAACGAGTCCTGGACCCCGACCTACTACGTGCTGGGCGGCGCCAAGCCCGACACCAAGTGGATGTACGAGTCCTGGAACCCGGACCTCTTCCAGGGCGGCACCACCCTCACCGACCCCTCGCGCAACCGCGGTTCGCTGATCCACGTCTGGTGCGACAACCCGGCCGCCGAGACCGAGGACCAGATCGCGGCCGGCATCATGTACCCGCTGCGCGGACTGGCCCAGCAGACCTGGGGCTCGCCCAAGCCGGCGGCCACGTACGCCGCCTTCACCCCGATCGTCACCGCGGTGGGCCACAACCCGGCCTGGCCCGGCGGCGGCACCGCCGGCGACCTGGCGCAGAACCGCCCCACCACCGCCTCCAGCACCGAGACCGCCGACTTCCCGGCCGCCGCGGCCACCGACGGCGACCCGGGCACCCGCTGGTCCAGCGGCTACGCCGACCCGCAGTGGCTCCAGGTGGACCTCGGCACCGCCCGGGCCGTCAGCCGGGTGGTGCTCCGCTGGGAGGCCGCGTACGGCAGGGCGTACCAGATCCAGCTCTCGGACGACGGGGCCGCCTGGCGCGCCGTCCGGTCCGTCACGGCCGGCACCGGCGGCACCGAGACGCTGACCGGCCTGGCCGGCTCCGGCCGGTACGTGCGCCTGTACGGCACCCAGCGCGGCACGAGCTACGGCTACTCGCTCTACGCCTTCGAGGTCTACGGCGACCAGCTCGGCGGCCCGCACACGCTGACCGCCGCCGGCAAGGCCCTGGATGACCCGGGCAGTTCGCGCACCGCCGGCACCCAGCTCATCACCTGGACCCCGCACGGCGGCGCCAACCAGCAGTGGACCCTGGGCGCCAACGCCGACGGCAGCTACACCCTGACCAACGGCGTCTCGGGGCTGTGCGCCGACGTCTCCGGCGGCTCCACGGCCGCCGGCGCCGCGGTGGTCCAGTGGACCTGCACCGGCGGCGCCAACCAGCGCTGGCTGCTGACCCGGCTGGCCGGCGGGGACTACACCCTCGCCGCCCAGGGCAGCGGCCTGCTGCTCACCACCGCCTCGGCCCAGGACGGCGCCCAGGTCACCCAGCAGCCCGACACCGGCTCGGCGCTCCAGCACTGGCAGCTCGGCTAGCCACCCGCGGCCCGCGCCTCAGCCCAGCGCGCGGGCCGTGCGCAGCAGACCGGCGCGCAGCCGGTCGACGCCCAGCTCCGGGAGGAGTGCGGCGACGTGGTCGGCGGCCAGGCCCGCGAGCAGCGCATGGGCGGCCTGGTCGGGATCGGGGGTCCCGGCGAGCTGGAGGGCCACGTGCCGGTGCCAGAAGCGGTAGGCGCCGATCCGGTACCGGGCGCCGGGCGTGGCCGTCTCCGACATCCGCACCACCGGCAGGTGCGCCAGCAGGTAGTCGAGGTACGCCTCGAGGAAGGCGGCCAGCCGCTCGGCGGGCGGGACGCCCGGGCCCAGCGGCGGCGGCCCGTGCAGCACGGCCTCCTGGAGCAGCCGCTCGCGGGCGTCCAGCAGGGCGGCGGCCAGCCCCGCCTTGTCGCCGAAGCGGCGGAAGAGCGTGCCCTTGCCGACCCCGGCGGCCGCGGCCACCTGGTCCATGGACACCGCCTCGACACCGTGCTCGGCGAACAGGGCGGCAGCGGCCTCCAGTACCGCGGCCCGGTTGCGGGCCGCGTCCGCGCGCTCCTTGGGCGGCGGCGTACGAAGGATCTCCAAGGTCTCCACGGCTTCCGACGGCACCGGGGGCGCCGACGGCGTTGCGAAACCGGACTGCGGTCCGTTAATGTCCTGAGCCATAAGTGGACTCTAGTCCGTTTCTCTGGTTCGGAGGTAGTGGCATGACCCTACTCATCACCCGCGACGAGCTGGCCTCGGCGATCGAAGCCGGCGCCGTCACCGTCCTGGACACCCTCGGCGGCGCGTACTACGCGCAGCAGCACCTGCCCGGCGCCCTGGAGCTGGTCCGCGCCGACGTGGACGCCCTGGCACCGGCGCTGCTGCCGGACCGGGAGGCCGCGATCGTCACCTACTGCTCCAACCCCGCCTGCCCCAACAGCGGACAGGTCGCCGACCGGCTGACCGCCCTGGGCTACACCGACGTGCGCAAGTACCGCGAGGGCATCCAGGACTGGGTCGAGGCGGGCCTGCCCGTCGAGACCGGGGCGACCGCCCCGGCCGTCTGACCCCGGAGCCCGGGGGTCCCGCACGGCCCGGGGCCCGGCCGGTGCGGGACCCCGCGCCGGTCAGGCCCCGGCCCGCCAGACGGTGGTGATGTTGCAGAACTCGCGGATCCCGTGGCCCGACAGCTCCCGCCCGTAGCCCGAGCGCTTCACCCCGCCGAAGGGCAGCGCCGGATGGGAGGCGGTCATGCCGTTGAAGAAGATCCCGCCGGCCTCCAGGTCCCGGACGAAACGCTCCACCTCCGCTTCGTCCCGCGTCCACACGTTGGAACTGAGCCCGAAGGGCGTGTGGTTAGCCCGCCGCACCGCCTCGTCCAGGTCCGCCACCCGGTACAGCGTGGCCACCGGGCCGAAGGCCTCCTCCTGGTCGATCCGCATCCGGTCGGTCAGCCCGGCCAGCACCGTCGGCTCGTAGAACCAGCCGCGCTCCAGCCCGGGGGGCCGCCGGCCGCCGCACCGCACCTCGGCGCCCTGCGCCACCGCGTCGTCGACCAGCTCCTCCAGGTCCGCCCGGCCCTGCTCGGTGGCGAGCGGCCCCACGTCGGTGTCCGCCAGCATCGGGTCGCCCACCCGCAGCGCCGCCATGCCCTCGGTGAACGCGCGGGCGAACTCCTCGTACACGTCGGTGTGGACGATGAACCGCTTGGCCGCGATGCAGGACTGCCCGTTGTTCTGCACGCGCGCGGTGACCGCGGTCCGCGCGGCCTGCGCCAGGTCGGCCGAGGGCATCACCACGAAGGGGTCGCTGCCGCCCAGCTCCAGCACCGTCTTCTTGACCTCGTCGCCCGCGGCCGCGGCCACCGCCCGCCCGGCCGGCTCGCTGCCGGTCAGCGTCGCCGCCGCCACCCGCGGGTCCCGCAGCACCGCCTCCACCGCCCCGGAGCCGATCAGCAGGGTCTGGAAGCAGCCCCGCGGGAAGCCCGCCCGGTGGAAGAGCTCGCCCAGGTACAGGGCGGTCTGCGGGACGTTGGACGCGTGCTTGAGCAGGCCCGTGTTGCCCGCCATCAGCGCGGGCGCGGCGAACCGCACCACCTGCCACAGCGGGAAGTTCCACGGCATCACCGCGAGCACCACGCCCAGCGGCCGGTAGCGGACCCGCACGCCCGCCGCACCGCTGTCCCGCACGTCCGCCTCGGCCGGGTGCTCGTCCGCCAGCAGGGACTCGGCCCGCTCCGCGTACCAGCGCATCGCCTTCACGCACTTCAGCGCCTCGGCCCGGGCCGCCGCCAGGGGCTTGCCCATCTCCAGGGTCATGGTCCGCGCGATGTCCTCGGCATCGGCCTCCAGCAGCTCCGCGGCCCGCAGCAGCAGCCGGGACCGCTCGGCGAAGCCGGTGGTGCGGTAGTCGGCGAAGGTCTCCGCCGCCTCCGCCAGGCAGCGCTCCACCGCCTCCGGGCCCATCGCGTCGAAGGTGCGGACGGTCTCTCCCGTCGCGGGATTCACCGTGGCCAGGGACATGGTCTCGCCTCCAGGGGGAGTCGGACACCGGAATTCGGACACCGTCTCGAGCCTGCGCCCCCGGGCCGCCCCGCGCAAACGCGGACCGGCCGGCCGCGGGGGGACGCGGCCGGCCGGTGGGTGGGGGGCGGGGGAGCGGCTACCAGGTGCCCGCCGGGGCGGTCCAGCTCTTGATGACGCTGTCCTTGCTGTACTTGCCGTTCGCGCCGGCCAGGAAGGTGAAGGTGGCGTAGGAGCCGTTGCCGTAGTCGTAGACCGTGGACATGTCGGCCCGGCCGTCGCCGTTCTCGTCACCGCTGACCGGCCAGGCGGCGTTGACGTCCCAGGCGCCGTAGCCGGTGTCGACCGTCATCTCGGGGGTGCCCATGCTGCCGTCGGCGCCTCCGGGGAACTGGTAGACCCCCATCCGGCCGCTCTGGTACCGGTACTGGGCGGTCAGGTCCACCCGGCCGTCGCCGTTGGTGTCGCCCGCGGTGAGCTTGACCGGGTCGAGCTGCCAGGAGCCGGCCGGCGCCGACCAGCCGGACTGGTTGAAGCCCGGGTGGCTGCCGTCGGGCCGGGCCATACCGGTGAAGACCCGCACCGAGTTGTCGCCGTACACGTACAGGGCGATGATGTCGGTCCGGCCGTCGCCGTTGACGTCCCCCGCCGCGTACTTGGCGTTCTCGTACCACCACCAGCCCGGGTGGGTCTCCTCGAAGCCCTTGACCGGGGCGTCGAAGCCGGTGGCGTCGCGGAACTTCCAGGTGTAGTTCGCCATCCGGCCGTCGCCGTAGCCGTAGACGCCGATCAGCTCGGCGCGGTGGTCGCCGTCGGTGTCACCGGCCATCAAGGTGGTGCGGCCCCAGTCCCAGTTCGCGGCCTGGGACCAGCCCTCCGGAGCCGCCGCGAAGCCGCCGTCGGGCCGGGCCAGCCACTCCATCACCTTCACGGACTGGTCGGCGTACACGTAGAGCGCGGCGATGTCGGTGCGGCCGTCGCCGTTGAAGTCGCCCGCGGCGTACTTCGCCCGGGTCACGCACCACCAGCCCTGCGGGACGCGGCCGGACTCGAAGGGCGCGGCCAGCCCGGCGTTGCGGGAGCCGAGGTGGGTCCACCAGGCCGCGCCGCAGCTGCCGTAGTCCACGATGGTGGCCAGGTCCGAGAGCCCGTCGCCGTTGAAGTCGCCGGCCAGCGAGACGCGCGCGGTGCCCTCGCCCTGGCCGTACGGGTAGTCGGCGATCTTGTAGTCGGTGCTGCTCCAGCGGATGTACCCGCCCTCGAAGTCGGAGCGGGCGCCGTTGGTCTGCCCGTACTCGTCGGAGGACGGGAAGCCCAGGTAGCCGTTCTCCCAGCCCATGCCGGCCCACTTGGTGCGGATCGCGCCCCACACCACGTGCGCTCCGGTGTCCGGGCTCCAGTAGATCGAGGAGTAGCTGTCCTGCCCGGGGACCTTGAAGTGGCCGTACCAGCCGTAGCGGTCGGGGGTCGGGGTGGTGTCGGTGGACGGGTAGCCCAGGTCGGTGCCGCCGACCGAGAGGTACTTGGCCAGGATCGGCCCGCAGACCTTGTGGGCGCCGGTGTCGGCGTGGGTGAAGGTCCGGCAGGTGTTCCAGTCGGTGGTGGAGGCGTCGCGCAGGACCTTGGCCGGGCCGAAGCGCATCCCCTCGGCGTCGGCGGCCTTGCCGTCCCAGGTGGTGATCCGGCCGTCGTTGCCGAGGCTCCAGAGGTCCGGCCTGCCGTCGCCGTTGCCGTCGCCGTCACTGGAGACCCGGTGGTGCCGGGCGTCGGTCAGACCGGTCTGGATCGCAGTGCCGGAACGGGACCCGTACGCCTCGAACACCGGCTTGCCGTCCCCGTCGCGCCGGGACAGGTACTGGTAGAGGCGGCCGTCGCGGCTGTCGCGGACCCACAGGTCGGGCAGCCCGTCGGCCGGTCCGGCCACGCTGCCGGTGTCTCCGGGGGCGGCCAGCGTCACGCCCGTCCAGCCGCCCTTGCCGATCAGGCGCGGCGAGGCGAGCGCACCGGTGCCGGGCGTGCCCTTGAAGAGCCACAGGTTCGCGCTGCCGGCGCCGTCGTCCTCGACGGTGAGCAGGTCGTAGCGGGGGGTGCCCGGGGTGGTGCCGTCCACGTCGCCGATCGCGAGCACCTGGCGGACCTTGGACCAGTCGTCGGCGTACGAGGCGCCGCAGGTCTGGTCGACGGTGTTGAAGGGGTCGGTGCAGCTCGCGGCGGACGGCCGGGTCGCCGAGTAGCGCTGGGAGCCGGCCGGCGTGAAGAACTGGCCGTCGTTGGCCGTCGGCCCGCCGTTGTTGGCGGTGTTCATGTACAGGTACAGCTCGGCGGCCCCGGACCGGTGGGCCCAGAGGTCGTCCGCGTACGAGCCGTTGCCGCCGCGGTGGGTGGTGTCGACGTCGGTCCAGCCGCCGCCGGGGCCGTTGGCCGCGTCGGAGGCGAGCACACCGCCCAGAGCCGGGTCGTTCTTCTTCGAGTACAGCCGCAGGTTCCCGGTCGCGTCCGGCACCAGCAGGTCGGGGTAGCCGTCCTTGTCGATGTCGCCGAGGACGGTCTTGCGCTGCGGGTCGTCGGGCGCGTAGAAGACGTAGCTGTACTCGCGGGAGCGGTTGCCGGCCCGGTCCACGCCCCGGACGCGCAGGACGTTGGTGCCCCAGGCGTCCACCGGCAGGTTCAGGGTGGCGCCACCGGAGGCGTTGGCGGCGACGGTCTGCGCGCCGTTGGCGGGCAGCGGGCCGTTGAGGGACCACTCGAAGTTCAGCAGGCCCGAGGCGCCGGCGCCGCCCGGGTCGGTGGCGGAGAGGGCGAAGGCGCCGGTGGCGCCCACGGTCTTCTGACCGGCGCCGGTGGTACCGGTGGCCGGGAAGTCGGCGGAGGTCACGGACGGGGCGGACGGCGCCGTCAGGTCCACGGTGAAGCTGCAACCACGGGCCCAGCCACCGCTGGTGAGGCCGTCACCGGCCCGCACGTACCAGTCGTACTGGTGGCCGTCGATCAGGCTGCCGGCCGAGACGTCGATCTGCGAGCCGCCCGGGACCCGGGGGTTGGGCACCCAGCCCCATTCCCTCAGCGTGGTGCCCGCGGTGATGTCCCACAGGTTGAAGTCGGCGTCCAGGCTGTCCCCGGCGTCCGGGTCGGTGACCGTGGCGTGCAGCCCGACGCCGCCGGTGGCGCCGTTGGTCTGGCCGATCCAGCCGCAGTCGCCCTTGGTCGGGTTCTTGGGGGCGGGGGTCACGTAGGCGTTGCCCGGGATGTTCGGGGCGGTGTTGTACTCGATGTACACGAAGGGCAGTTGGTGCGGGGCGGGGCTGGTCTTGCGCGTGTAGCGCTTGAAGCCGTTGCTGGTGCCGCTGGTCTCGGTGCCGCCGTACATGCCGAAGGTGAGGTTCGGGGCCGTGCCGATGTCGCGGATCGTCTGGGTGATGTCCCAGCCGATCTGGTTGGTGCCGCCGGAACAGCCCGCGCCACCGGCGCTGTTGGAGGAGGACCGGCCCAGGCTGCGGACGTTGCCCGGCTGGTTGGTCCAGTTGGTGCCGCTGTTGATGACGGCCGTCCAGTACAGGTCCACCGGGTGCGTGTTGGCGCAGGTGTTGTCCGCTGCGTAGGACTGGATGGCGTTGAAGCTCGCGTAGTTGACCGTCTTGCCGGTCATGTCGAAGCCCGCGGTCTGCACGAAGGTGTGTTCCCGGCCCCGGCAGTTGGTGGCCCAGCGCTGGTTGCCCACGCCCATGTCGTACTGGCCGGCGTAGTCGTTCCAGTGGGTGGCGCCGGGGCAGCCCTCCTGGACCCAGGTCCACCCCTCGGTGCCCTTGCGGTCCGGCTTCCAGGCCGGGTCGATGAAGACCGGGAACACCGTCTTGGGATCGGTCAGCAGGCGGGTGTCGGCCGCGATCGTGAGCCGGTCGCCGGACGGGGTGGCGGCGACCTTCGCGGTGCGCGCCGCGGCGCCGGGGCCCTCGGTGTCCGAGGCCACCCGCACCAGGCCGGCGGGCGGGGCGTCCGCCGCGCGGACGCCGGCCTTGGGGGCCGCGGGCCGGGAGGAGTCCCACATCGTCGCGGCGGGGGCGGAGAAGACCCGGCGGCCCTTGGCGTCGGTGGCGGCCAGCGTGCCGTCCTTGCGGGCCCGGACGGTGACGCCGGTGGCGGACATCCGCAGCCGGTAGCGGGCGACGGCCGGGTTCTTCGCGGCCTCGCGGGTCTTGACGACCAGGACCTGCGTGAACCCGCCGTCCACCACGGCCGTCACGGCCAGGTCGACGCCCGGCAGCACCTCGCGGTACGTGGCGGTGGCCCCGCGGACCACCGGGCGGGGCAGGGCGGTGGGCCAGCTCAGCGCCAGCCGGCCGCCCCCGCGGGCCGTCATCCGCGCCATCGGCGCCGTGCCGCCGGGGGACAGCGCCAGCCCGGCGAGCGCGGCCCGGGGGGCCCAGGTGCCGTCGGCGGCCCGGACCAGCGTCGCGTCCAGCGGGACCCACCGGCCGTGCTGCTTGACGCGCACCGGTCCGGCGCTGCGGGTCAGCGCGTACCCGCCGGCCGGCCGGGCCACGACCGTGTCGGTCTCGGTCGTCAGGGACGGGATCGGCACCGGCTTGCCGGTCCGTCGTGCCTCGGCCGCGGCGGCCTCCTCCGCGGAGGGCGCCTTGCGGGAGCGGGTCGGCTTGACGTGCTGGGACGTCGGGGCCGTCAGCTTCGACGCCTTCGACGGCGTGGGCGGGGCGGGCCGCCCGGCGGCGCCGGCGGGCGGCGCGGCCGGCAGTGCCACGGCCAGCGCCAGGCCGGCCGTGGCGGCCCACCGGACGGCCCGGCGCGCGGTGAGGGCTCTCATACGGGGTCTCTCCAGCAGGAAGACGGTGTGGCGGCGGGGCCGTGACACACCCCCGATGCCAGGACGGCTGGAGTGTCACACGGAGCCCCACCGTCCAGGCGCCCGCACGAGCCCGCACCGGCGGCGGCCCAGTCGGGCGTCTAGCCCGGCTTGAGGGGGGTGTGCGGTGGGGTGGGCTCGCGCCACGTCGAGGGAACTGCCCCACCCGCACGTGCCTTTGGCTGATGATGGAGACGAGATCGGGAGCTGGGGGACGCCCAGGTCTCCTGCACGGGGGAGGGTTTCGGTGACTGCTCGGCCACGGCGGTTCATCTGGTTGTGCGTTGCCGCCGGAGCATGTGCGGTCGGGCTGCTGACCAGTTCACTCATAGGCCTGGTGGTGGATCCCGACGGGCCTCCGCTCGCCGTCAGCGACGTGGCAGGGGTCTGGTCGGCCGCAGACGGCGGGCGTCTGACGGTTCGGGCGGACGGGTCCGCGGAGCTGAAGGAAGTGCCTGCGCCAGGCGCGGGCTGCGGACGGACGGACGCCGGCGTGCACACCGGTCCGGCAACCTGGGTCTTCGACACCTTCCCCGACGAGTCACCGGGTATCAGGCTCGACTACCACGGTGCCGCCACCGGCGCGATGTGCAGCGTGTACCTCGCCGTCTTCATCTCTGACGAGCACGACGCCGAGGGGTTCCTCACTCACCGGGAGAACCCTTGGTACGTACGCGAGACCGGGTACCGGGGCTGACCGAGACGGGGGGCTCGACGGTTTCGGCGGCGTCGGAGAAGACGACTAGGGGTCGGCGGGGGCGTAGGTGGGCGGCTGCGGGGGCCGTCCGTGGTGTGTGGGGCCCCTCGCCCCTTGAGGGGGTGCGGCTGTCAGGCCCTGCGGCAGGCCCAACCCGGGGACGAGCGGGCTTCGCCCGTGACCTTCGGTCATCCCCGGCCCGGGCCTGCCTCCGGACCAGCCTGCCACACCCCCTCAAGGGGCTGCCCCACACACCACGGACGGCCTCGGGGGGGTGTACGAGGTGGGGCTCGGGGTCGGCGGGAGTAGGGTCCGGGGGTGTGATGGGTGAGGGTTTGGCGCCGGTGTTGCTGATCGTGGACGGCGCGAACGTGGTCGGGTCGGTGCCGGACGGGTGGTGGCGCGATCGGCGGGGCGCGGCCGAGCGGCTGCGGGACTCGCTCGCGGGCCGCGGCCGGGGCGAGGAGATCGTGCTGGTCGTCGAGGGCGCGGCCCGGGACGTGGCCTCCTTGCCCGGGGTCCGGGTGGAGGCGGCGGACGGCAGCGGGGACGACCGGATCGTCGAGCTCGTGGCGGGACTGGCCGGCCGTCCCTGCACCGTGGTCACCGCCGACCGGGAACTGCGCACCCGGGTCCGCGCGTACGGCGCCGACTGCGCCGGCCCCCGCAGCGTGCGGGCGCCCTGACCGCCCGCGACCGTGACATTCGTACTGGTCGAGACCGTACGGGCGGATCTGCCGGTCGCCCCGTCGCACTCCGTAGCGTGAGTCGTGCGACGCTGACGCGGACGAGACGAGGAGTACGGGGACATGGGGAACAGGATCGCCCAGTGGCGGGCGGCACGCCGGGAGTGGAAGGCCCAGTGGCCGGCGCAGAAGGCCGAGTGGCGGGCCTCCGAGGCCGCGCGCAAGAAGCGCGGCGAGCCGCGGGAGGTGCTGGGGCCGCCCAACGGCTTCGCCCTGCTGCCCTGGCTCCTGATGGGCATGGGCGCGGTGTCCAACCTCTTCCAGGGGGACACGCCCAACCCGTGGATCGGCGGCATCGGCGTGCTGGTCTTCAACTCCCTCTACGTCTCGGTGGTCTTCCGGGCCTTCGACGCGCGGTCCCGGCAGTCGGCCGGCACCCGCTGGTCGTTGGTGGCGCTGGGCGCGGTGACCTGCGCCTTGGCCGTCGGCTACGGCGGCAGCTGGCTGCTCTTCTTCCCGCTGCTGGCGCTGGCCACCGGGTCCGTGGTGCGGGGCCGGGCCCTGGGGCCGGTGATCGGCGGGCTGAGCGTGCTGGCCGGCGCGGTGAGCATCTGGAAGCAGGGCTGGGACGGCATCGGCATCGGCTACGGCACCTTCGTCTCCGGCATGGTCACCGCGGCCATCCTCGCCCTCTCCGAGACGGTCCGCGAACTGCGCGAGACCCGGCAGGAGTTGGCCCGTACCGCGGTGGAGCGGGAACGCCTGCGGTTCTCGCGGGACCTGCACGACCTGCTCGGGCACACGCTGTCCGTGATCGTGGTGAAGTCCGAGGCGGCCCGCCGGCTGGCCCCCCGGGACCTGGACGCCGCGCTGGCCCAGGTCGGCGACATCGAGTCGGTGGGCCGCCAGGCCCTCACCGAGATCCGCGAGGCCGTCACCGGCTACCGCGAGGGCAGCCTCGGTACCGAACTGGAGCGGGCCCGGGACCTGTTGGCCGCGGCCGGCATCGAGGCGGTGGTACGCCGCTCCGGGCCGCCGCTGCCCTCCCAGGCCGAGGCGCTGCTGGGCTGGGTGGTCCGGGAGTCGGTGACCAACGCCGTCCGGCACAGCCGGGCCCGGCAGTGCGAGATCACCGTGGACGGCACGGCCGAACGCGCCCGCCTGGTGATCACGGACGACGGCGTCGGCGTAGGCTCGGCGGCGGACGATCACGTCCCGGGCAGCGGCCTGGCCGGCCTCACCGAACGCCTCGCAGCCTTCGGCGGCACCCTGACCAGCGGTCCCGTCGCCACCGGAGGCTTCCGCGTCACCGCCGAGGTACCGGTGGAAGCGGACCTGCCGGCCACCGCGGACCGGTGACCGGGGACAGGAGCGAAGGGGAGAAGATGATCAGGCTGTTGCTCGCGGAGGACCAGGGGATGATGCGGGGGGCGCTCGCCCTGCTGCTCGGGCTGGAGCCGGACATCGAGGTCGTCGCGCAGGTCGGGGCGGGGGACGAGATCCTGCCGGCGGCGCTGGCCGCCGGGCCGGACGTGGCCCTGCTCGACATCGAACTCCCCGGCCGCAGCGGCCTGGACGCGGCCGCCGAACTGCGCGAGCGGTGCCCCGGCTGCAAGGTGCTGATCCTCACCACCTTCGGCCGGCCCGGCTACCTGCGCCGGGCCATGGAGGCGGGGGCGGCCGGCTTCCTCGTCAAGGACGGCCCGGTGGAGGAGCTGGCCGCCGCGGTCCGGCGGGTGCTGGCCGGCGAGACCGTGATCGACCCGGCGCTGGCCGCGGCGGCGCTCAGCGCCGGCCCCAGCCCGCTGACCGCCCGCGAGCGCGACGCGCTGACCGCCGCCGCCGACGGCGCCACCGTGGCGGACATCGCGGCCCGGCTGCACCTGTCCGAGTCCACGGTGCGCAACTACCTCTCGGCGGCCATCGGCAAGACCGGCACCCGCAACCGCATGGAAGCCGTCCGCGCCGCCCGGCAGCAGGGCTGGCTGTAGGGCCTGCCTTCCGGATCAGGTCGGATCAGCCCGCGGCGTCCGGTGCCGGGCGTCAGGCCCGTACGCCGGTGTGGACGGTGGTGGCGGAGAGCAGGAAGGCGTCGGGGCGGTGCAGGATGCCCTCCGGCGCCTGCGGATCGGTGAGCAGCGCCATGGTGGCCATGTCCGCCTCGTCGAGCTCCCCGCTGAGCCGGTCCCGCAGCCGCGTCAGGTAGTCGAGCAGGAAGGCCCGGGCGTCCCCGCCGAGCGGGGCGGGCAGGTCGAGCAGGGCCGTGAAGGCGCCCACCGGGCCGAGGCCGGCGGCGCCGAGCATGCCCGTCCAGTCCTCGAGCACCGGGGTGCTGCCGGGCAGCGAGGTCCGCATGGCCTCGAACCACTCCTCGTAGACGGCGTCCAGCCGGGACTGGAGCCCGGGCCGGCCGTGCCGCAGGTCGCGGGGCAGGTAGCGCATCGGCAGCCCGGTCTCGGCCACCGCGAGCACTCCGCCGGGCCGCAGCAGCGCCGCCAGCGCGTCGAGGGCGCCCTGCTGGTCGCCCACGTGGTGCACCGCCTTGCTGCTCCAGATCAGGTCGGCCCCGCCGAGCGCGGCCAGGTCCCCGGGCAGCTCCGCCTGCCGGACCCGCACCCGGTCGCCCAGACCCAGCTCCGCCGCCCGTTCCAGGGCGTGCTCCAGCAGGGCGGGGGTGCCGTCCACCGCGACCACCTCGGCGCCGGGGAAGGCTTCGGCCAGCACGCAGGTCATCACCCCGGGCCCGCTGCCCACGTCCAGGATGCGCACCGGCCCGGTGCGCGGGCCGAGCAGGTCGCGCAGCCGCTCCGCGGCGCTGCGCAGCACCGGCAGCTGGAGTTCGCCGTTGGCCACCAGCTGGCCGGCCAGCGCGGCCCAGTCGATGTCGGTGTCGAGGTGTTCGTGCCCGTGGCCGGTGCCCGTTCCGTGCCCGTGCCCGTGCCCGCTGCCGGTGCCGTGGCCGTGTCCCGCCGGGCCGTGTCCGGTGTGCGGGGTGTGTGCCGGGTGCGTGGTCTGAGCCGTGTCTGCGTCCATGCCCAGGAGGGTGCGGCCGCCGGGGCCCGGACGGCAAACTTTGTTGCCGTTTCCGGGACGGCGAGGTGCAATGCACCCATGCACCCGCACGACCGTGACGACGCCCCCGCCCCCGCCGCCGCGCCGGACGGCACCGCCCCCGACCCGCTGCGCGGCGTCCTCGACGAGGTCGGCCCCCGGCTGCGCCGGCTGCGCGAGGAGCGCGGGCTCACCCTGGCCCGGCTCGCCGAGGAGACCGGCATCTCCAAGAGCACCCTGTCCCGTCTGGAGTCCGGCCAGCGGCGGCCCAGCCTGGAGCTGCTGCTCCCGCTGGCGGGCGCCTACCGGGTGCCACTGGACGACCTGGTGGGCGCGCCCGAGGTGGGCGACCCGCGGATCCGGCTGACCCCGCGGGCCCACCACGACGGCGGGACGTACGTGCCGCTGACCCGCAGCCCGGGACCCCTCCAGGCGTACAAACTCGTCATCGCCGACCGGGGGAGCGAGCCGGACCTGCGCACCCATGAGGGCTACGAGTGGCTGTACGTGCTCGACGGGCGGCTGCGGCTGGTGATCGGCACGCACGACCTGGTCCTCGGCCCGGGCGAGGCGGCCGAGTTCGACACCCGGGTGCCGCATTGGTTCAGCAGCGCCGACGGACGGCCCGTCGAACTGCTCAGCCTCTTCGGGCGCCAGGGCGAGCGCATGCACGTCCGGGCCAAGCCGCGCGCCTGAGCGCTGAACGCCCGGTGAACGTCCGGGCGACGCCGGAACAATCGTTCGCGAGGGGCGCTCCCGCGGGGTCCGATCGACCGGGCCGGGCCCTACATTGCGCGGTGCGGGCGCAGGGGCGCCCGCGGGACGCCGCCCCCGTGGCGGTCGCGTGCGGGGAGACGTACATGACCAGCGCAGCAGAGCCGCCGAGAACCAGATGCGTCGTGGACCGGGTCCGCGGCGGTGCCTACCAGTGGCGGCTGACCGCCCAGAACGGCCGGGTGGTGGCCGTCTCCGCCGCCCTGCACCCCGACGCCGAGGCCGCGGCCCGCGCCTACGACCTGCTGCTCGCCGGCTCCGCGGCGCTGACCGGCACGGTCCTGCACGCCACCGCCCCGGGCGCCGGCTGGGTCTGGGGGGCCCGCGGCGCCGACGGAGCCCTGCAGGCCGTCTCCTTCCGTTCGTACCAGCGGTACGCCACCTGCCGGGCCGCCTTCGACCGCTTCCGGCTGCTGCTGCGCGAGAGCACTCCCGCACCGGCCGCCCCCTGAGCAAACCCGGCCCGGGCCGACGCCCCTCGAAGTTCCCCCTCGGGGGGCCCTCGTTCACCTGCCGTGCAGCGCGCGGCGACCCGTCCGCCGGAACCTGCCCAGGACATCGAACGCACGGCCGGGGGGATTCGAAGAGTGAGCACCGTGAGCGAGGCCCGGCGGCTGTTCGCCGACTCCGGGCCCGCCGACCGGCTGTTCCGGGGCGGCCTGCGCTCCGGCGGCGCGCTGGTCCTGGCCATCATGTCCCTGGTCGGTGGATTCCTGCTGTACCGCGCCTGGCAGGCGCTGAGTTCGGCCGGGCCGAAGTTCCTGACCACCGCCGCCTGGGAGCCGGACACCGGCCACTTCGGCATCGCGGCGGTGCTCACCGGCACCGTCCTGATCGCCACCGTCGCCGTCTCGCTGGCCGTGCCGCTGGCCCTGGGCACCGCGCTCTACATCGTCGAGTACGCCCCGGCCCGGATCCGGCCCACCCTGGTCAGCCTGGTCGACCTGATGGCGGCGGTCCCCTCGGTGGTCTACGGCCTGTGGGGGCTGTTCTTCCTCCAGGGCAAGGTGATCCCGCTGGCCCGCTGGCTCTCCACGTACGCCGGCTGGTTCCCGCCCTTCAAGGTCACCGGGGCCGACCCGCGGGACCCGCTGGCCACCGACACCGTCTACACCGCCTCCACCTTCATCGCCGGGATCGTGGTGGCCATGATGGTGGCCCCCATCATCTGCTCGGTGGTGCGCGAGGTGCTGTCGCAGACCCCGGTCGGCGAGCGGGAGGGCGCCTACGCGCTGGGCGCCACGCGCTGGGGCATGGTCCGCTCGGTGGTCCTGCCGTTCGGCAAGGGCGGCATGATCGGCGGCACCATGCTGGGCCTGGGCCGGGCGCTGGGCGAGACCATCGGCGTCTACCTCGTCATCTCGCCCGTCTTCGCGGTGCAGGCGCACATCCTGCAGAGCGGCACCAGCTCCGTCTCCTCGCTGATCGCCCTGCGCTACGGCGAGGCCAGCAAGTTCGGCATGTCCGCCCTGATGGCGGCGGGACTCGCGCTCTTCCTGATGACCCTGGTCGTCAACTTCGCCGCCTCCTCGATCGTGGCCCGGAGCCGTTCGGGCGCCACCAGTGACTCCTGAACAGGGGGGCTCCGCGCCCATGACCACCCATGCCCCCGAGGAGCGCCGCAGTACCGGCACCCTGCGGGCCACGGACGTGTACGCCGCCCTCGGCGCGGCCGTCGCGGCACTGAGCACCACCGGTCTGCTCTACACCGAACTCACCGGGTTCTCCGGCACGTTGGGCTTCCTGGTCATCGCCTACCTGCTCTTCCTCGGGCTGTACGCGCTGCTGGTCTCCTTCGACGAGTCGGGCCCGATGGTCCGCGACCGGATCGCCTCGGTGGCCGTGCACAGCATGGCCGTGCTGATGCTGACCGCCCTGGTCTTCGTCGTGGTGTACACGCTGTGGGAGGGCAAGACGGCCCTGCCGCACCTCAACTTCTTCACCCAGGACATGGCCAAGGCCGGGCCGCTGGACCCGCTGTCCGTCGGCGGCATCCGGCACGCGGTGCTGGGCACCCTGATCCAGATCGGGGTGGCGCTGCTGATCACCGTCCCGGCGGGCCTGCTCTGCGCCGTCTTCCTCAACGAAGTCCCGGGCCGCTACGGCCGGTTCGTGCGCACCATCGTCGAGGCGATGACCGCGCTGCCCTCGATCGTGGCGGGCCTGTTCGTCTACGCCACCGCGATCCTGGCGCTGGGCGTGGAGAAGTCCGGCCTGGCCGCCTCGCTCGCCATCTCCGTCATGATGCTGCCGATCGTGATCCGCGCCTCCGACGTGGTCGTCCGGCTGGTGCCGGGCACCCTGCGGGAGGCCTCGTACGCGCTGGGAGCGCCCCGCTGGCGCACCGTGTGGCACGTGGTCCTGCCCACCGCGCGCTCGGGCCTGACCACCGCCGTGATCCTCGGCACCGCCCGCGGCGTGGGGGAGACCTCGCCCGTGCTGCTCACCGCCGGCTTCAGCGCGGTGACCAACCTGGACCCGTCCTCGGGGGCGATGGTCTCCCTTCCGCTGGCCACCTTCGAGTTCGTCAAGTCCCCCGAACCCGCCATGATCGCCCGGGGGTTCGGCACCGCGGCCACACTGATGGCCCTGGTGCTGCTGCTCTTCGTCGCGGCCCGGTTCGTCGGCGGACGCGGCCCCGGACACCTCTCCAAGCGCGGCCGGCGTCGCCGTGACGCGGCCTCCGCCCGGGACCTGCGGCGCATCGAGGCCCTGCACGAGAGCGCCGCCGCCCCCGAGGGCGTCCTGCCGCCACCCCATCCGACGGCCGGGCCCGCGCCCGCCGTCGCCACCCCGCACCAGTCCGAGTCACCGAGGAGCACCCCGTGAGGCCCACCCCGCCGCGCTCGCCACTGGCAAGGGCGTCGTCGCTGACGGCGGCCCTGCTGATGGTGGTCACCGCCCTGCTGACCGGGCACGCCACCCCGGCCCACGCCGACTCGTACTCGCGGATCTCCGGCGCCGGCTCCACCTGGAGCCAGAACGCCCTGGACCAGTGGCGCCGCAACGTCACCCAGTACGGCATGACCGTCAACTACGCGGGCACCGGCTCCTCCGACGGCCGCGAGCAGTTCCGCAGCGGCACCGTGGACTTCGCCGTCTCCGAAGTCCCCTACGGCCTGACCGAGTTCGGCCGCACCGACTACCCGCCGGAGCGCGGCTACGCGTACATGCCGATCGTCGCGGGCGGCACCTCCTTCATGTACAACCTCAAGATCGGCGGGCGGAAGGTCACCAACCTGCGGCTCTCCGGCGAGGTGCTGACCAAGATCTTCACCGGCAGGATCACCCGCTGGAACGACCCCGCCGTCAAGGCCGACAACCCGGGCCTGGACCTGCCGGCCCGCAAGGTCGTGCCCGTGGTCCGCTCCGACGGCTCGGGCACCACCGCGCAGTTCAGCACCTGGATGTCCAAGGAGCACGGGGCGCTCTGGAACGACTACTGCCGCCGGGCCGGCAAGCCCACCCCCTGCGGCGTCACCTCCTACTTCCCGGTCGTCCCCGGCTCCGGCTTCATCGCCCAGTCCGGCTCGCTGGGCGTCTCCGGTTACGTGCGCCAGGGCTACGCCGAGGGCGCCATCACCTACGTCGAGTATTCCTACGCGCTGTCCACCGGCTTCCCGGTCGCCAAGGTGCTCAACTCCAGCGGCTACTACGTCGAGCCCACCGCCCAGTCGGTCGCGGTCGGCCTGCTCAAGGCGCGGATCAACGAGGACACCCGCTCCTCGGCGTACCTCACCCAGATCCTCGACGGCGTCTACCGCAACCCGGACCGTCGCACCTACCCGCTCTCCAGCTACAGCTACATGATCATCCCGACCAAGCTGGAGCGCCCGCTCACCGCCGACAAGGGCAAGACCCTCGGCGCCTTCGCCTACTACTTCCTCTGCGAGGGCCAGCAGCAGGCCCAGTCGCTGGGCTACTCGCCGCTGCCGATCAACCTGGTCAAGGCCGGACTCTCGCAGGTCCGCCGGGTGCCCGGGGTGGACGCGAAGAACATCGACATCAAGACCTGCCACAACCCGACCTTCTCCCCGGACGGCACCAACACCCTGGCGAAGAGCGCCCCCTACCCCAAGGACTGCGACAAGAAGGGCACCACCCAGTGCGGTGACGGCACGGCCGGCGCACGGCGCCAGCCCACCCCCGTCAAGCCCGGCCACAGCAGCGGCGGTTCGAGCACCGCGGGCGGCACCGCCGCCACCGGCGGAACCGCGGGTGCGGCGGCGGCCGGCGGGACCGCGACCACCGGCGGCGCCACCGCGGCGGGCGGCACGGCCGGCGGGGCGGACCTCGACGGCGGAGCCACCGGCGGCGCCACGGGCGGTGCGCTCGGCGGCGAGCAGGTCGCCGCGACCGCGGTCGAGATCGGCCCCGAACAGACCTGGGGGATGCGCACCCTGCTGATGCTGCTGGCCGCCGGCCTGCTGATCGGCGTGGTCGTGGCCCCGCCACTGCTCGGCCGGGCCCTGGCCGCCGGCCGCCGGCCGCGCGGAGGTGCCGATGTCTAGGCCGGCCCGGCCGACGGCCGCCCGCTTCGGCGGACACCTCGCGATGCGGCTGGGCTGCGCCCTGGCCGCGGCCCTGGCCGGCGCGGGCCTGCTCCTGCTGCCCCCGGCCGCCGGTGCCGGGCCCGCCCTCGCCGACGGGACGTACGCGCCCGTGGCGCAGGCCGGGGATCAGGACTCGGCGGTCACCGTCACCGGCCGCAAGGGCCGCTACGACGACTTCTCCCGCCTCAAGGTCACCGTGCACCAGACCCGAAACCTGCGGGCCCAGGGCATCCGGGTCACCTGGACCGGCGCCAAGCCCACCAGCAGCACCAACTTCGAGCACGACTACCTCCAGCTCATGCAGTGCTGGGGCGACGAGAAGAAGGGCCCCGAGCGCGAGCAGTGCCAGTTCGGCGGCTCCGAGGTGCACGCCGTCGGCGGCCTCTTCTCCGGCAGCAACCTGGTCGGGATGCCCGAGGGCGCCGAGGAGCACGATCCCAAGGAACGCACCTACCGCTACGACGACGAGAAGGGCGCCGGCTGGGTCCCCTTCCGGCCGGTCCGGGGCAAGCCCACCACCACCCCGACCGACCAGACGTACTTCACCAAGTTCACCACCAACGAACAGCCCTACGCCCGCACCGGATCCGACGGCCGGGGCGGCACCGTCTTCGAGACCCAGACCGGCGTCGAGTCCCCGCACCTGGGCTGCGGCGAACCGGCCAAGGGCGGCAAGGCCCGCCCCTGCTGGCTGGTGATCGTGCCGCGCGGCGAGCACGAGCCGGCCGGCGGCAGCGGCAGCGACGGCCGCCTCGGCAGCTCCCCGCTGTCCGCCTCCAACTGGGCGCTGCGCCTCCAGGTCCGCCTGGACTTCCTCCCCATCGGCCGGTACTGCCCCATCGGCCAGGCCGAACGCGCCACCCTCGGCTCCGAGTTGATCTCCGACGCGATGACCTCCTGGCAGCCGGCGCTGTGCACCACCGGCAAGGTCACCTACGGCTACCAGCAGGCGGCCGACGCCTTCGCCCGCAGCCAGATCGCCAACCCGCTGCCCGGCTCCCCGGGGCTGGCCTTCACCTCCGCCCCGATCGCCGCCCCGGACGGCGCGCCGCCCGTGGTGCACGCACCCGTCGCCGTCTCCGGACTGGGCGTGGCGTACTTCATCGAGGACCCGCAGGGCGCCCAGGTCACCCGGCTGCGGCTGGTGCCCCGGCTGATCGCCAAGCTGCTCACCAGCTCGTACCAGCGGGACGTGCCCGACGGCACCACCCAGCCGCACCTCAAGGGAAATCCGGAGAGCCTGGTATCCGACCCGGAATTCGTGAAACTGAACCCGCAATTCCGTGAATGGTCGCCGAGCTCTTTTCCCCAGGGTCTGATTTCCCCCCAGGGCGACGCGGATTCCTACCGGCTGCTGTGGAAATGGATCCAGAGCGACCGGGACGCCCGCACATTCCTGCACGGCGCAGCAGATCCGTGGGGCATGAAACTCAACAAGTTCTTCAAGCCGCTGGGACTGGACCGGGACAAGGAGATCAACACCTTCCCCAAGGCCGACCCCTCCAAGGGCAACGCCACCCCGCCCCCGGACCCGGTCACCTACGGCGTGATCGACCTGCGCCCGTACGTGAACTCGCTGCACGACGGCGCCCTGCACACCCGCAAGGGAGACTCCGGGCAGCGCAACGTCTGGGACGCCACCAGCACCCCGCCCAAGTTCACCGGCTCCCTCCAGCCGCCCGGCAAGCGCTTCCAGCTGGCCCTGGTCGACGCCGCCTCCGCCGCCCGCTACGGGCTGCCCACGGCCGAGCTGCGCAATGCCTCCGGCCGCTGGGTCACGCCCACCGAGGACGCCCTGGTCGCCGGGGTCGCCACCATGAAGCAGGGGCCGGTGGCCGGGGTGCTCGAACCCGACCCGGCCAAGGCCGGCGGCCGCGCCTACCCGCTCACCGAGGTCGCGTACGCCGCCGCCTCCACCGGACTGCCCGAGCGGAACCGGCGGGACTACGCCGCCCTGATGCGGTACGCCGCCGACGCCGGACAGCGGCCGGGCATCGGGCCGGGGCTGCTGCCGCCCGGATACGCGCCCCTGACCCCGGCCCTGCGCAAACAGGCCACGGCCGCCGCCGCCGAGCTCGCGGCCGGCGCCGGCAAGGGCAGCGCCGGCGGGGCCTCCGGAGGGGCCGCCACCGGAGGCACCGCCACCGGCGGGACCACGGGCGCCACCGGCGGCACCACCACCACGGGCGGCGCCACCGGCGCCACGACCACCGGCGGAGCCGCGACCGGCGGTGCGGCGGCCGCCACCGGAGGGACCACCGCCGGCACCACGGCCGGCCCCCAGGGCCAGGCCGCCGCGGTCAGCACCCCCGGTCTGGCCGCCGGGCCGGTGCGCTGGGTGCTGCTCGGGGTGGTGGTCGTCGGTACCGCCGGGGCGCTGGCCGGACCCCTGCTCCTGCACCGCAGCGGACGCCCCGCGGGCGGTCCGCCCGGGCGGCTGCGCACCCTGCTCGGCGGGGCCCTGCGCAAGACGAATGCCGCGCCCCCGAAGGGGAAATAGTTCCGCATTTCCCGGGGGTTCTCGTTCACCATTCGCACGCACACCGTTCGCTTGCGGTGCGGGCGGCCCCCGGGAATATTTCTCGATGTTCGGTTCGACGGGCTAAACGCCACCATCGGAGGAAATACTGTGAGGGTCAATTCCATGCGCCGGGCCGCAGTCATCGTCGCGGGCACCGCCCTGCTGGGCGCGACCGCCCTCAGCAACACCGCGCTGGCCGACCCGGCCAAGGGCGAGTACCGCCAGCTGGTCGGCGTCGGATCCGACACCACGCAGGACGTGACGAACAAGCTCGGCCGCCTGAGCGTCGACAGCAACGGCAGCCCGGACAAGCAGCTGATCGCCTCCTACGACGCGACCGGCACCGCCACGATCAAGACCCGCAAGACCGGCTGCGCCGACATCGCGCGCCCCAACGGCTCCTCGGCCGGCATCACCGCGCTGATCAACGACATCGCCGCGAAGGCCAAGTGCGTGGACTTCGCCCGCTCCTCGCGCGGCCCCCAGGACACCACCACCATGGACCTGACCTGGATCCCGTTCGCCAAGGACGGCGTCACCTTCGCCGTGCGCTCCGACAGCGCGCTGCCCAAGAGCCTCACCAAGACCCAGCTCATCAAGATCTACAACTGCCAGACCCGCAAGCTCAACGGCGTCACCATCACGCCGCTGATCCCGCAGGCCGGCTCCGGCACCCGCTCCTTCTGGCTCAAGCAGATGGGCCTGGTCGAGGGCTCCCTGCCGTCCTGCGTCACCGACCGCGGCGGCGCCGTCGAGGAGCACGACGGCCGCGCGCTGACCGGCAAGGGCGACATCATGCCCTTCTCCATCCCGCAGTACATCTCCCAGCAGAACACCGCCAAGACCAAGGTCACCGACCGCCGCGGCAAGGCCGTCCTCGGCGAGCTCGACGGCCACGTCCCGACCTTCAACGGGTCGCTGAACCTCAAGTTCCCGATCACCCGCGACGTCTACAACGTCGTCAAGACCAGCCGCCTGACCAGCACGGTCATCAAGAGCGCGTTCATCGGCAAGAACTCGCAGATCTGCGTCAACGTCCTGAAGGCCGAGGTGCGCGAGTTCGGCTTCGGCAAGGCCGCCAACTGCGGCACCACCGTCCTCAAGGGCAAGAGCTGACCTTTCCGGACCTCCCCGGCGCGGCCGGCCGGGCACCCCAGGGGTGTCCGGCCGGCCCGCATGCCCGATCCCACTCCGAGGAGCCTTCGTTGACGGTCCTGTCGACACCCCCCGAGCGGCCGGCGGCCACCGGACCGGACACCACCGGGACCGCCGCCGGGGCCGACGCGGCCGCACCCGGGCCCGGGACCGCCACCGCGCCCGCCGGCCGGCCCGGTGCGCCCGCCGCACCGGCCACCACCCTCGGCGCCGCGGCCCGGCCCCCGGCCCCCGGCGCGGCCGACCCGACGGGCGGGCCCGCACCGGCCGCCCCGGCGTCCCGACTGGCCGTCCCCGGTGCCGCGTTGACGGTCCTGGCCGCCCTGCTCCTCGGCTTCGCCGCCCACCTCACCCTGGTCGGCCACCTCAAGCACGCCCGCGAACAGCGCATCGGATACGCCGACCTGCGGGCCCAACTCGCCCTGGGCACCGCCCCGGTCGGCCAGACCGGCGCGGACGGCACGTTGCTCGCCCCCGGCACCCCGGTCGCCCTGCTGCGGATCCCCGCCCTGAAACTGCGCGAGGTGGTCTTCGAGGGCACCTCCGGCGGGGTGCTCGTGGGCGGCCCCGGCCACCGCCGGGACACCGCACTGCCCGGCCAGGCCGGCACCGCCGTGGTGATGGGCCGTCAGTGGGGGTACGGCAGCCCCTTCCACGCGCTCGACAAGCTCCGGCCCGGCCTGGAGATCCAGGTCACCACCGGCCAGGGCAAGCACCTGTACCGGATCTCCGGGCTGCGCCGGGCCGGCGACCCGGTGCCGGCTCCGCTGGCCGAGGGCAAGGGCCGGCTCACCCTGTTGACCGCCACCGGCTCCCCGTACACCCCCTCCGGGGTGCTGCGGGTCGACGCCGACCTGGTCAGCCCGGTGCAGCCGAGCCCGGCCCGGCCGCTGCCGCCCGGCTCGGTCACCGCCGCCGAACGCCCGCTGGGCAGTGACGACACCGCCTGGCTGCCGCTGGTCCTGTGGAGCCAGCTGCTGCTGGCCGGCGCGGCCGGCACCGTCTGGGCCCGCCGTCGGTGGGGCCGCTGGCAGTCCTGGACCGTGGGTGTCCCGGTGCTGGCCGCGGTGGGCACCGGCGTCGCCGAGGCCGCCGCCCGGCTGCTGCCCAACCTCCTCTAGGACCCCCCGCCGGGCCCCGACGGGACGGGCCCGGTCCGAACGTGACGAAGCGAGTTGAGCCGATGACCCTCCCCGCGCAGAGCGCCGCCCCCGCCGCCGACCCGGCCGCCCCCGGGCCCGGTACGACCGTCCCCGACGGCGTGGCGGACACCGCCGTGCTGCCCGTGGTCCGCGAGGGGGACGCCGCGCCCGCCGCGCTGGAGGCCCGCGACGTGTCGGCCTGGTTCGGCGACCACCAGGTGCTCCGGCAGGTGTCGCTGACCATGCCGGCCCGCCGGGTCACCGCCCTGATCGGGCCGTCCGGCTGCGGCAAGTCCACCTTCCTGCGGATCCTCAACCGCATGCACGAGCTGACGGCCTCCGCCGGCCTGGCGGGCTCGGTGCTGCTCGACGGCGAGGACATCTACGACCGGGGGCGCCGGATCACGCAGGCGCGCCGGCAGATCGGCATGGTCTTCCAGAAGCCCAACCCCTTCCCGGCGATGTCCATCTACGACAACGTCCTCGCGGGCCTGAAGATGAACGGCATCCGTGCCGGCCGGGCCGAGCGGGACGCGCTGGTGGAGGAGTGCCTGACCAAGGCGGGCCTGTGGAAGGAGGTCCGGGACCGGCTGCGGCAGCCCGGCGGCGCCCTCTCCGGCGGCCAGCAGCAGCGCCTGTGCATCGGCCGCTCGCTCGCGGTGCGCCCGCGGGTCCTGCTGATGGACGAGCCCTGCTCCGCCCTCGACCCCACCTCGACGCGACGCATCGAGCAGACCATCGGCGAGCTGTCGTCCGAGGTCACGATCGTCATCGTCACCCACAACATGCAGCAGGCCCAACGCGTCTCCGACCAGTGCGCCTTCTTCCTGGCGGAACAGGGCGTCCCCGGCGGCATCGTCGAACACGGCCCGACGGAGGCCATGTTCACCTCCCCCCAGGACCCCCGCACCTCCGACTACGTCAACGGCCGCTTCGGGTGAGGGCGGGGCGGGCAGGGGACCGGCCCCGCAGGGCCCCCACCCGCCCCCGCGCGGACCCGCTCAGAACCAGTGCAGGCAGTGCGGCTCGCGCTCCGACCGGAAGACGGCATCGGCGAGCGCCGCCGCCCCCGCCCGGTGCTCCCGTACGTGTCCCGCCCGCACCAACGTGCTCGGCACGGTACCCCCCAGGTACAGCGATCCCAGGTCGCTGACGTCGAGCGACAGGTCGGGCGCGCGCTCGGTCAGACCGCACACCCCCTTACCGTCCCGGACCGACAGCAGGTACCGCCCCCGCTCCCCGAGGAACGGGTCGTCCACCTCGAGGACGAGCTCCCCGTCGGCGCCCCACCCGCGCGCGGACAGCGCGCCCGCCACGTCCAGCAGCCGTACCCACAGCCAGTCCGTGTCCCCGGTGACCTCCCCGGCCCGGAAGTCCGTGAACTGCCAGCGCAGCGGGTGCCCGGTCGGCACGTGCCGGAACACCACCGTCTCGGCCAGGTCGTGGCCGAGCAGGAAGCGCGCCAGGTCCGTGTACACCGCGTCGGAGACGGCGACGACCTCGTCCACCGTCAGCTTCCGCGCGTCCATCAGGTACGTCGCGTACCCGTCCGGGACGCCGTCGGCGTCCCGGTGCAGGGCGACCAGCCGCGGTGCCCGCGAGACCGGCGGCTGCCCGGCGCCGGCGGCCCACCAGCGGTGCGGCCGGGACAGGGCGCCCGGCTGGGCGCGCCGGTAGCGGTCGTAGACCTCCTCGAGCGCGTCGACGCACTCGGCCCGCCGCCGGATCTCGACCGAGCCGGCGGGCGCCGTGCCCGGACCCCCGGCCCGCGGCGCGGCGAGCGCCTTCCGGTGCCCCGGCACCGTCAGCCGCGCCGTGTAGGTCGCCGGCCCGTAGCCGAACCGCCGGTAGATCACGGCCTCGGAGGCCAGCAGCACGGACAGCACCTCGCCGCGCTCCCGCAGCGACTCCAGCTGCCGCCGCATCATCGCGGTGAGCACGCCCCGGCGCCGGTGCGAGGCCAGCACGCCGACGCCGGTGACCCCGGGGGCCGGTACGACGGCCCCGCCGGGCAGGGTGAGTTCGAAGGAGTAGGCGCCGGCGGTGCCGACCGGCCGGCCGTCCTCCGCGACCGCGAGCAGGCCCCGGTCCATCTCGTACGCGGACCACAGGGCCCCGCCGCCGTCCTCGGCCGCGGTCCCCGGGGCCTCGCCGAACGCGGCGTAGAGCGTGTCGACGAAGGCTTCGAGGTCCGCGTCGGTGGTGGAACGGATTTCCATGGCTGGTGCTGCCTCCCGTGACGGCGGTACCGCGGTCACGGCACCCCGCCCACTCCAGCGGTACCGGATCACCGGGTCAAACGGATTACCGGCGGCGCCGGTTCACACCTCCAGCACCGTCAGCAGCGGTGGCGCCGGGGGCCAGGGGAGGGGCGCCGGACCGGCGCAGGCCGCGGCCAGCCGCAGGGCCCCCAGCAGGGGCGGGCCGTCCGGGGTGTGCCGGCGGTGCGAGGGCAGCCGGTCGTGCACCGCCTCCGGCAGTCCCGGGAGCCGGAACAGCCCACCGGTGAGGGCCACACGGGGGGAGTCCAGACCTGCCGCCGCGGCCGCCGCGGTGGCCGCGATCTCCTCGGCCGCCCCCTCCAGGACGGCCGCCGCCACCGGGTCGCCGGCCCCCGCGGCCCCGGCCACGTCCGGGGCGAAGCCGGCGAGCAGGGCTGCCCGGTCGGGGCGGCCGGTCAGGGCCGCCGGAAGCCCCTCGGGCGGGCCGAAGCGGGTGCGGGCCGCGGCCAGCAGCGCCGGCGAGCCGCCCGGCCGGCCGTCGTGGGCGCGCAGCGCCGCCTCCAGTCCGGCCCGGCCGATCCACGCCCCGCTGCCGCAGTCGCCGAGCAACTGGCCCCAGCCGTCGGCCCGGTGCCAGCCCCGCTCCGGGTGCACCCCCAGGGCGACCAGGCCGGTACCGCCGGCCACCGTCACCCCGGACCGGGTGCCCAGCGCCCCGATGTGCGCGGTGACCGCGTCACCGGCCAGGGCCAGCCGGCGGGCCCCGGTGGCCGCGGCGAGCGGCCCGGGGAGCTTCGCGGCGAGTTCGGCGCCGAGCAGGGCCATCCCGGCGGCCCCCACCGCCACGGCCGCCAACTGCCCGCCCGGCACCTGCCGCAACAGCTCCGCCAGGGCCGGCAGGGCGGCGGCCAGCACGCCGTCCGCATCCCGTCCGGCGGCGGTGACCCGCCCCGGTACGGCGAGTTCGACGCTGCGGGTGGTGGTGAGGACCGGCGTCGCGGCGGGCGCGAGGGCCAGCCGGACGCCGGTCCCCCCGACGTCGATTCCGGCGATCCAGGGCCCTTCGGGCATCGCGGCCCCTCCTTCGGTTTCCGGACAGCTTCGGGATGTGAGGGCGACCATAGCCCGGTCCACCGTTGCCGAAAATCTTTCGAATCTACGCGCGAAGCGCGAAAGATTTTCTGCCCACACCGCGGAATGAGACCCGTTCCGCAAGATCGACATTGTTGTTGCGGGGGCAACTTGTCGGGCCTTGTCCGGATCGCGGCCAACCTCCGCCCGCGGTTTTCCGGCCCGCCGCCGACCGCTGATAGGCATCGACCGGGCCGCGTGCGCAGTGATGTGCGCGGCACCTCCCACACCACCGTTTCCCAGGGGGGACACGTATGTCCGCACTCACCCGCCGCCGCGCACTCGGTCTGACCACCGGAGCCGCGGCCGCCGCCGTACTCGCCGGAGCCGCGGTCCGCGCCGCCGCCGACACCGGCACGGGCGCCGGTCCGATGGACCACGCCCACATGGACCACACCGGCATGGACCACACCGGCCACGGCGCCACCCTGCCCGCCGCCTTCGACGAGGTCTTCCAGGGCCGCCGCATCCAGGGCGGCCCGGCCGAGCACGGCAGCCACCACGCCGAGCACGGCGCCGGCTACCAGGTCCGCATCGACGGCCGCGAACTGCACATCATGCGCAACGCCGACGGCACCTGGATCAGCGTGGTCAACCACTACGAGACCTACCAGGACCCCCGTGCGCTGGCCCGCGCGGCCGTGGTCGACCTCCAGGGCGCCCAGCTCGTCCCGATGGGCTGACCGGCCGGCCGGAGCCCTGCCCACGGCACCCGCCCCCGGCGGTCCTGACCACCCGCCAGGGGTGTGCGCCCGCACCACCGCACCCGTACCACGCGCACGCAGAAAGAACCCCCGTGACCATACGCAAGAACCAGGCCACCCTGACCGCCGACGAGAAGAAGCGATTCGTCAATGCGGTGCTCGAACTGAAGCGAGCCGGGACCTACGACACCTTCGTCTCCACGCACAACTCCTTCATCATGAGCGACACCGACAGCGGCGACCGGGTCGGCCACCGCTCGCCGTCCTTCCTCCCCTGGCACCGCCGCTTCCTGCTCGAGTTCGAGCAGGCCCTGCAGGCCGTGGACTCCTCCGTCGCCCTCCCGTACTGGGACTGGAGCACGGACCGCGACGCCCGGGCCTCCCTGTGGGCCCCCGACTTCCTCGGCGGCAACGGCCGGTCCCGCGACGGCCAGGTCATGGACGGCCCCTTCGCCTACGCCGGCGGCAAGTGGAACATCAACGTGCGGGTGGACGGCCGGTCCTACCTCCGCCGGGAACTCGGCGCCGGTGTCGCCCAACTGCCCACCCGTGCCGAGGTGGAGAGCGTGCTCGCCATGGAGACGTACGACATGGCGCCGTGGAACAGCTCCTCCAACGGCTTCCGCAACCACCTCGAGGGCTGGCGCGGGGTCAACCTCCACAACCGCGTGCACGTCTGGGTCGGCGGCCTCATGTCCACCGGCGCCTCGCCCAACGACCCGGTCTTCTGGATGCACCACGCCTTCATCGACAAGCTCTGGGCCACCTGGCAGAAGCGCCACCCCAACTCGCCCTACCTGCCGGCCGCGGGCACCGTGAACGTCGTCGACCTGCGCGACACCATGCGGCCGTGGAACAACGTCACCCCCGCGGACATGCTCGACCACACCGCGCACTACACCTTCGACACCGCGCTCTGACCGGACCGTCGACCGGCCCCGGCCAACTGCCCCCGCCCCGACCGGATATCGCCATCCGGCCGGGGCGGGGCTGGTGCCCGCACGGCCCGGGCGATTGGATCGGGGCCCATGAGACGACAGAGGATCACGAGCCTGCTCGGCGGGCTCGCGCTCGTGGCGGGCGCCCTGCTCGCCGGGGCCGGACCGGCCACCGCCGGCGAGGCCCCGCCCGCGGAGTTCGGCACCGACTGGCACGACCCGGTCACCGCCGCCCCGCCGGTCCCGCACCCCGACACCCGCTCCTGCGAAGTCACCCTGGCCAAGGTGCAGTTCAAGGACTTCACGCCGTACCGCGGCGGGTACGAGCCGCCCGCGGACTGCGGGGCCGGCGACTGGAGCACCGTCGTCCTGCGGCTGGACGGCAAGGTCAAGGGCCGGCAGTTCGACCGGCTCGGCTACCTCAGCCTCGGCGGGGTGGAGATCCTGCGCACCTCCACCCCCGAGCCCTCGCCCGAGGGCATCGCCTGGTCCGTGGAGAAGGACGTCACCCGCTACCGCGACACCCTGCGGCGGCCGGGCCAGGTCGAGATGCTGATCGGGAACGTCGTCGACGACACGTACACCGGGGTGATCGAGGTCGAGGTCACCCTCACCTTCTACGCCGCCGACCACCGCGGACACCGGCCCGACACCCCCGACCGGGTGCTGCCGCTGACCGCCGGTACCGTCACCACGCCCCGCAACTCCGAACGCCTGCTGGCCGAGGTGTACGCCACCGGATCCGGCGGCGGCTGCGAGGAGTTCTGGTACCTGACCACCCCGGATGCCGCCCCGTACTCCTGCAAGGCCGAGGGCGGCCCGTACCGCGAGGTGCAGATCAGCGTGGACGGGCGACCCGCGGGCATCGCGGCGCCCTTCCCGCACGTGTGGACCGGCGGCTGGTCGAACCCGTTCCTCTGGTACGTGGTCCCCGGCCCGCACGCCTTCGACGTGCAGCCGGTCAGCTACGACCTGACGCCCTTCGCCGCGGTCCTCAACGACGGCCGCCCGCACGCCGTGACGGTCTCGGTGGCCGGTCTGCCGGCCGGCCAGTCGGGCTGGAGCACCCCCGCCAACCTGCTCGTCTGGCAGGACCACGGGCGGGCCGTGGTCACCGGGAAGCTCACCCGCGCGGACGCCGGAGAGCTGCGCAACTCACCGGTCTACACGCCTGGTTCGGGCACCGAGCGGCACCGCCTCGACACCGAGGGCGGCCACCGGCTGACCACCGCCGGCTATCTGGACACCTCGCACGGCCGGGTCGCCACCACCGTCACCAGGTCGCTGGCGAACACCTCCGCGCACCGCTGGACCGAGGGCGAGGACCAGGACGCGCTCACCGCCACCTGGACCGACGAGGAGACCGTCACCCGCGGCGGCACCACCACCCGGATCCGGCGCACGTACGCCATGGACGGCGAGATCACCCTCGACGCCGCCGACCGGCTGCGCACCGTCCTGACCCTGGCCGACCGCAGCGACACCACGGTGCTGGGCGCCGGCCGGGCCCCCTCCTGGACCCGTACCGAGGACACCTACACCGGCGACGCCGCCTACACGTCGGGCGTCCCGCGCGACCAGCGCCACGCGGTGGGCACCAGCTCGGAGCGGTACCGCGTCGTGGGGAGCACCGGCTGCTACGACCGTGAACTGCGCACCGAGCAGGGCGCTCTGACGGTGGATCGCCGGAGGTGCTGACGAGGGAGTCCCACCCCGTCGGGGGCACCTCCGAGCAGTAGCCGGGGGAGTGTGCGGCGGTCGCCCGGCCGTCAGGCCGGGTGGCCGCCGGTCCGGTCGAACTGTGTGCGGTGCAGCTCCTCGTAGCGGCCGCCGGCCGCCAGCAGCGACTCGTGCGTCCCCCGCTCCAGCACCCGCCCGTCCTCGATCACCAGGATCAGGTCCGCGGCCCGCACCGTCGACAGCCGGTGCGCGATCACCACGGCCGTGCGCCCCTCCAGGGCCTCCGCCAGCGCCTCCTGGACCGCCGCCTCCGAGGTCGAGTCCAGGTGCGCGGTGGCCTCGTCCAGGATCACCACCCGCTGCCGGGCCAGCAGCAGCCGGGCGATGGTCAGGCGCTGCCGCTCGCCGCCGGAGAGCCGGTAGCCGCGCTCGCCGACCACCGTGTCCAGCCCCTCCGGCATGGCGGCGATCAGGCCGTCCAGACGGGAGCGCCGCAGGACGTCCCAGAGGTCGTCGTCGCTCGCGCCCGGCCGGGCCAGCAGCAGGTTCGCCCGGACCGAGTCGTGGAAGAGGTGCCCGTCCTGGGTCACCATGCCCAGGGTCTCGCGGATGGAGTCGGCGCTCAGGTCGCGCACGTCCACCCCGCCGAGCCGGACCGCGCCCTCGTCGGCGTCGTACAGCCGCGGCAGCAGCTGGGCGATGGTGGACTTGCCGGCCCCGGAGGAGCCGACCAGGGCCACCATCTGGCCCGGTTCGGCGCGGAAGGAGACGCCGCGCAGCACCTCGGTGCCGCCCCGGCTGTCCAGGACCGCGGTCTCCTCGAGGGAGGCGAGGGAGACCTTGTCGGCGGCCGGGTAGCCGAAGCGCACCCCGTCGAACTCGACCGAGACCGGTCCGGCCGGCACGGCCCGGGCGTCCGGCCGCTGGGTGATCAGCGGTTCGAGGTCCAGCACCTCGAAGACCCGCTCGAAGCTGACCAGCGCGCTCATCACCTCGACCCGGGCTCCGGCCAGCGCCGTCAGCGGCGCGTAGAGCCGGGTCAGCAGCAGGGCCAGCGAGACCACCGCGCCGGGCTCCAGGGTGCCCCGGAGGGCGAAGTTCCCGCCCAGCCCGTAGACGAGCGCCAGGGCGAGGGCGGAGACCAGCGTGAGGGCGGTGATGAAGGCGGACTGGGACATGGCCGTGCGCACCCCGATGTCCCGCACCCGGCGGGCCCGGGCGGCGAACTCGGCGGACTCCTCCGCCGGCCGGCCGAACAGCTTGACGAGGGTCGCGCCGGGCGCGGAGAACCGCTCGGTCATCCGGGTGCCCATGGCGGCGTTGTGCTCGGCGGCCTCCCGCTGGAGCCGCGCCATCCGGCGGCCCATGCGGCGGGCCGGCAGCACGAACACCGGCAGCAGGACCAGTGCGAGCAGGGTGATCTGCCAGGAGATGCCGAGCATCACGGTCAGGGTCAGGACCAGTGTGACGAGGTTGCTGACCACCCCCGACAGGGTGTTGCTGAAGGCGCGCTGGGCGCCGATGACGTCGTTGTTGAGCCGGCTCACCAGCGCGCCGGTGCGGGTGCGGGTGAAGAAGGCCACCGGCATCTGCTGGACGTGGTCGAAGACGGCCGTGCGGAGATCGAGGATGAGCCCTTCGCCCAGGTTGGCCGAGAGCCAGCGGCCGTAGAGGCCGAGGGCCGCCTCGGCCAGCGCGATCCCGGCGATGAGCAGGGCGAGGGTGGTGACCGTCGAGGAGTCCCGGTGGTCGACGATGGCGTCCACCACCCGGCCCGCCAGCACCGGGGTGGCCACCGCCAGCAGCGCGATCGCGACGCTGATCAGCAGGTACGACCCGATGCGCCGGGTGTGCGGCCGGGCGAAGGCGCCGATCCGCCGCAGCGTCGCGCGGTCGAACGGCCGCCGGTCCGACTGCGCGTTGATGGCGCTGTGCAGCGAATGCCAGGCCGTGATCTCCATGTCCATGGCTTGAAAGTAAGACCTCAAGCGGCATTGAGGTCAAGGGCGGGGCCCGGGACCGGGGCTTCCGTGCGGAAGCCGGCCCGGGCCCGGGCCGCCGCTACGGCTTGATCGCGCCCATCGGGCTGCACTCTTGTTCCTTCGCGCTGGGGATCTTCCCGCAGATGGTGATGGTCTCCCAGGTCTCCTCGGGGGTGACGGCGAGCATCCGGGTGTAGGTGTCGTGCTCCATGCGGATCGAGGCCTCGTCGGTGAGGCCGCGCTTGTCGCGGATGCTGACGCCGTCGCCGATGTTGCCGCTCTCCACGCGGCCCCACACCGCTTGGCAGGCCTCGCTGTAGCGCAGCTGGATGCTCATCCCGCGCAGCCAGGTCTGGCGGACGGTCTTGGCGTCCCACTGGCAGTCCTCGGCCTGCGGCTCGCGCAGCAGGCAGGTGTCGCTCTTGCACCCGGGCTTGGCCGGGGCGGCGGCCTTGTTGACCGGGGTGGACCCGGTGTTCTGGGCGGCCGAGGACTTGCCCTTGGCCCCGGACTTCGCGGTGGCGTCGCCCGAGCCGCCGAACCCGCCGAGGGCCAGCACGGTGAAGAGGCTGCCCAGCAGCGCACCGGCCACCACGCAGGCCGCCAGCGGCAGGTACGAGCGCCAGCCGGGCGAGGCTGCGGGCGCGGCCGGTCCGGAGCCGGCGGCGGCCGGCTGCGCGGCGGTGTCGGCACCGGGCTCCGGGGCGGGCGCCTCGGGTACGGCCGGCACGGCGGCGAGCGGGACGGCGGCGGCCGGGGTCTCCTCGGCAGCGGGCGGGCTGTTCTGGGGAATCGTTTCCTCGGTGACGGGCTCGTCGGGAGCCGTCTCCTCCCGGACGGCCAGCTGCGCCAGCAGCGCGAGCAGCGGCTCCGGGTCGGCTCCGGCGGCGTTGGCGAACTCCTGCACGGCGACCCGGGTGGGTACCTGCTTCCCGTTCAGGAAGCGCTCCCAGGACGAGCGGCTGTAGTGCGTCTTGTCCGCGAGCCGGTTGTAGCTCAGCTGGGATGCGTCCTTGATCCGGCGCATCTCGGTGAAGAGGTCACCTCTCGGAGAGACGTCTCCGTCGGATATCCCTGCTCCCTGTGCCATCAGGCGGGCCCCCCTCAGTTTCTGCCGCGCGCGGTCGGCGTTGCACGTGGCGAGCCCCAATTATGAGCCAGCCGGGACGTGCTCGATCAAGAGCCCCCCGTACATCGCCGGCGGCCCTGGGACCAAACCGGTAGCCCTCATTCCGACACCCTTCCGACCAGGCCGGACCCCGTCCCACGGTCCCCGGCCCGCTCCCCGCCCCGTCCGGGACGACACGCCGGTCCGGGCCCGCCCCGACCGGCGTGATCCGGCCGCCCCGGGCTCGCCGGAGGAGCGGCCGATCCGGCCGCAAGGGGCCCCGGGGCAGGGCCGGGACGGGCGCGCCCGGCGGACCCGGCCGTCCCCGGCCCCGCGCCGGCCGCCCGCCGGGACGTCCCGCCGTGTCCCGGACCGCGTCGTGGGACATCACGGGACGTCCGGCCCCCGGACCGTGCGCCCCGGGGCCGGCCGGCCCGGCGGGACGCCGTGAGACGGCCGGGACGGCGGGACGCCCCCCGCCCCGGCCTACGCTTCGACCGACGGGGCCACCCCCCGATTTCCGCCCGTGCAACAGGAAGAACCGCCATGCACCGTCCCCGCCGCCCCTTCGCCCGGGCGCTGGCGGTACCGGCGACACTGGCGGCCCTGGCCGCGCTGGTCCTCGTCGCGGCCCTCGCCGCCTGTACCGCCCGGCCGCCCGACCGCGGCGCCGCCGGCTCCGGGGGCGCCGGACCGCGGGCCGTGGACGAGCACGGCGGCCGGGCCATGCTCGGCCGCCCCGCCGTGCCCGGCACCCCGCAGGCGCCGGACCCCGGCTTCCGCGAGCCCAGCGACCCCTCGCAGTGGACCCTGCCGCTGCTGGCCTACCGGCCGGGCGAGGAGCAGCGCCGCACCCTGGTCGGCGCGGAGCAGACGCTCGTCCGGTCCTGCATGCGCCGGTACGGCTTCGACTGGGCGCCGTCGGAGGAGATCCCCGCGCCGGGCCCCCGCAACGCCATGGACTGGCGGTACGGGATCCACGACGCCCGGCTGGCCGCGACCCGCGGCTACCAGCCCGACCAGGCGCAGCAGGAGCAGTACGACCGGGCCCGCCGCGCGGTCGCCGCCCGGCCGCCCCTGTCGGCCGAGGGCCGGGCCGTCCTCACCGGCGGTACGGGAGCCGGCCCCCACCGCGGCAAGGGGCCGGCCGTCCGGGCCCCGGTCCGCGCGGTGCCGCCCGGCGGCTGCCTCGGCGAGGCCCGCAGCCGGCTGGGCACCGCCAGCCACGGCAGCTCGCCCCTGGTCGAAGGTCTGCTCGCGGACGCCCTCCGGCAGGCGGCCCGGGAACCCGCCGTCCGGGCGGTCTTCCGGCTCTGGTCCCAGTGCATGCGGACGAGCGGCTACCGGTACGCCGACCCGCTCGCCCTGGCGGCCGACCCGCGCTTCGCCCGTACCCCGCACCCGGTCGGAGCGGTCGAGACCGGCACCGCGCTCGCGGACCTGCGCTGCCGGGGCCGGCTGCGGGTCACCGAGGTCTGGTACGGGGCCGAGGTCCGCGTACAGGAGCGCGCGGTCGCGGCGCACGCCGCCGAACTGGCCGCCGTACGGGAGGGGCTGGACGAGGTCTTCCGCAACGCCACCGAGGTGGTCGCCCAGTCCCGCGCCTTCATGGAGATCAAGGCCCCGGCCATCGGCTGACCGTCCGGCGACCCCGGCCGCCGGACGGATCCGGGCGGAGTCCTGCCGACGGCATCGTGTCCCGGCCACGCGGCTGCTACGTTCGAAGATCGGACACGAAGCTGACGAAGGCGGTTGTGCAGTGACGCATCACGTACGAGGAGTCATCGCGCGGGGCAAGGGCGCTCCGGTGGAGACCACCACCATCCTGGTCCCGGACCCCGGGCCCGGCGAGGCCCTCGTCCAGGTCAAGGCCTGCGGCGTCTGCCACACGGACCTGCACTACCGCGAGGGCGGCATCAACGACGACTTCCCCTTCCTCCTCGGCCACGAGGCCGCGGGCGTGGTCGAGGCGGTCGGACCGGACGTCACCTCCGTGGCCCCCGGTGACTTCGTCATCCTCAACTGGCGCGCGGTGTGCGGGAACTGCCGGGCCTGCCGGCGCGGCCGCCCCTGGTACTGCTTCGCCACGCACAACGCCGTCCAGCCCATGACCCTCGAGGACGGCACCCCCCTCGCCCCGGCCCTGGGCATCGGCGCCTTCGCCGAGAAGACCCTGGTCGCGGCCGGCCAGTGCACCAAGGTCGACCCGGCCGCCTCCCCGGCCGCGGCCGGGCTGCTGGGCTGCGGGGTGATGGCCGGCCTCGGCGCCGCCATCAACACCGGCGGCGTCGGTCGCGGCGACTCGGTGGCCGTCATCGGCTGCGGCGGCGTGGGCAACGCCGCCATCGCCGGCGCCCGCCTGGCCGGCGCCGGGAAGATCATCGCGGTGGACCTGGACGACCGGAAGCTGGAGCTGGCCCGGGGACTGGGCGCCACCCACACCGTCAACGGCCGCACCGACGAGGTCGTCAAGGCCATCCAGGCGCTGACCGAGGGCAACGGCGCCGACGTCGTCATCGACGCGGTCGGCCGCCCCGAGACCTACCGGCAGGCCTTCTACGCCCGGGACCTGGCCGGCACGGTCGTCCTGGTCGGCGTCCCCACCCCCGAGATGAAGCTCGAACTGCCCCTGCTCGACGTGTTCGGGCGCGGCGGCTCCCTCAAGTCCTCCTGGTACGGCGACTGCCTGCCCGAGCGGGACTTCCCGGTCCTGATCGACCTGTACCTCCAAGGCCGCCTGGACCTCGACGCGTTCGTCTCCGAGACCATCCCGCTCGACGGGGTCGAAGAGGCCTTCCACCGCATGGAGCGCGGCGAAGTGCTGCGCTCCGTCGTGGAGTTCTGACCGGCGGGCCTCCGCGCACCCGACCGGCCCCCCGTCCCGCCCCCGCACCACGCGCCACCGCACCACCGCACCATCCCAGGGAGCCCCTCCGTGAGCAGCAGTTACCGCCAGCCCGGTGTCGTCCTGACGGACCGCCACTTCACGGTCCCGCTGGACCACGACCACCCGGGCGGCGAGAGCATCGAGCTCTACGCCCGGGAGGTGGTGGCCGCCGGCAAGGACCCGGCGGACCTGCCCTGGCTGCTCTACCTGGAGGGCGGCCCCGGATTCGGCGCCCGGCGGTTCACGGGCCGGGGGGCCTGGCTCGGCCGCGCGGTCGAGGAGTACCGCATCCTGCTCCTCGACCAGCGCGGCACCGGCCGCTCCACCCCCGCCAACCGGCAGACCCTGCCGCTGCGCGGCACCCCGCAGCAACAAGCCGACTACCTCGCCCACTTCAGGGCCGACTCGATCGTCCGGGACTGCGAGGCGATCCGCCCCGGCCTCACCGGCGGCGCTCCCTGGACCGTGCTCGGCCAGAGCTTCGGCGGCTTCTGCGCCACCCACTACCTGAGCACCGCCCCCGAGGGCCTGGCCACCGTCCTGATCACCGGCGGGCTGCCCGCCCTGACGGCCGGCGCCGACGAGGTCTACCGGGCGGCCTTCCCCCGGATCCGGCGCAAGAACGAAGCCCACTACGCCCGTTACCCGATGGACGTGGCCCGCGCCCGGTCCGTCGCCGACTACCTCGCAGAACACCGCCCGGTGCTGCCCGGCGGGCTGCGGCTGACCCCGGAGGCCTTCCAGTCCCTCGGCCTGATGCTGGGCTCCGGCGACGGCAGCCACCAGCTGCACTACCTCCTGGAGGACCCCTTCGTCCTCACCGCGTCCGGGTACGAGCTGTCCGAGGCCTTCCAGGCCGGGGTCGAGGCGGCCCTCTCCTTCGCCGGACACCCGCTGTACGCCCTGCTGCACGAGGCCATCTACGGCCAGGACCCGGCTCAGCCCACCGGCTGGGCGGCCGAGCGGGTCCGGGCCGGCTTCCCCGAGTTCGCCGCCGACAAGCTCCTGGGCACCGACCGACCGCTGCTCTTCACGGGCGAGACCGTGCACCCCTGGCACTTCGAGACCGATCCGGTGCTGGCCCCCCTCAAGGAGACCGCGCACCTGCTCGCCGACCGCACCGGCTGGGGCCCGCTCTACGACCCGGCGCGGCTGGCGGCCAACGAGGTGCCGGTGGCCGCGGCGGTCTACCACGACGACATGTACGTCGACACCGCCCACTCGCTGGAGACGGCCCGCGCGATCCGGGGCCTGCGCACCTGGGTCACCGACGAGTTCGAGCACGACGGGCTGCGGGCGGGGGGCCCTCGGGTGCTGGACCGGTTGCTGGGGTTGGTTCGGGGGGAGGTCTGAGGGGGGCGGGGTCTGGGAGCCCGGAGGGGGTGGGGATGTGTGGGTCCCCGCGTCGCTTGACGGGGGCGGCCTGCAGGCCCTGCGGCAGGCCCACCCCTGGGACTTCGCGGCTTCGCCGTGCCCTTCG
>NZ_JBFBGK010000078.1:0-42459 GCF_040684615.1 Streptomyces sp. NPDC089919 | reverse complement strand
GCGCTGCTCGCCGTCGGCGAGGTTGAGGATGCCCCAGTTGACCAGCTGGGAGAGGGCGATGCCGATGACGATGGCGGCCTGCTGGAAGGAGGCCAGCCGGCCGCGGTAGGCGGGCGGCGAGACCTCGGCGATGTACGCGGGGCCGATGACGGAGGCCATGCCGATGCCGAAGCCGCCGATCACCCGCCACATGGCCAGGTCCCAGAGCGCGAAGGGCAGCGCCGAGCCGATCGCGCTCGCGGTGAAGAGGACCGCGGCGATCTGCATGCAGCGGATGCGGCCGATCCGGTCGGCGATCCGGCCCGCGGTGGCGGCGCCGACCGCGCAGCCGATCAGCGCGGCGGCGATCACCTGGGCCAGCGCCCCCGAACCGATGTCGAAACGGTCCTGGATCGCCACCACCGCGCCGTTGATCACGGAACTGTCGTAGCCGAAGAGGAAACCGCCCATGGCCGCGGCCGCGGCGATCAGGACCGCACGCCGCAGGTGGGGGAGGAGGTGCCGGCTGCTCCGGCCGGACTGAGGGTATGTGACACGGATGCTCCTGGAGGATGCGCCGCCGGGCACCCGGGCACCGGCGGGGGAAGCCCTTTGTAGACCGGACGCGTCGCAGAGGGGTCCCCCGGCCGGGGGAGACCTGTGGTGGATGCGGGAGGTGACGGGCCGTGACCCGCAGCCGGTCTACAGGCCGAAGGCGAGGGCCGCGCCGAACCCGAGGAACAGGCACCCGGCCGCGCCCCGGAGCACGGAGGCGAGCCGCGGCCGGCCCCGGACCAGGCCGCCGACGCGGGCCGCGGCCAGCACGAGGCAGGTCAGGTAGCCGACGCTCAGCAGCTCGTAGACGGCTCCCAGCGCGGTGAAGGCGAGGTGGGGGTGGGCTGCTGAGGGGTCGACGAACTGGAGGAAGAACGACAGGAAGAACACGATGGACTTCGGGTTGAGCACCGTCACGACGTAGGCCCGGCGCGTCCCGGCCGCTCCGGCGCCCGTCCCGGCGTGCGGTGCGCCCGTGCCAGGGCGGGCCCGAAGTGCCGTGCGCAGCATGCCGACGCCGAGCCAGGCGATGTACGCGGCCCCCAACCCCCGTACCCAGGCCACGATCTGGGGGTCCGTCCGCACCAGGTGCGCGGCCCCCAGGACGGTCAGGACCATCAGGGTGATCTCGCCGGCGACCACCCCGAGCGCGAAGCGCAGCCCGGCGCGACGGCCGCCCTGCGCGGCGCCGGCCAGGGTGCCGAGCGAACTGGGTCCCGGCAGGAGGACGACCAGGAGGGCGCCCAGCACGAAGACGTGGAGGTGGTGGATTCCCCACACGGCCGTCTCTCCTTCCCGTGCCCCGAGGCGGGCAGCGGCGTCGGCCAACCTAGGCGGACGCGAGGGGCGGGACCTCCGCCGACCGGGGGACGGCACCGGGGGACGGCGCCCTGCGGCGGCCGTCGCCGCTCACCCGGCGGACGCGGCCCTCGATCCGCTCGCCCGGACCGGGTGGGCCGGCGGCGGAACCGCGATGACATGGAGCCGTGCGTCCCAGCCGATCGCCGCCACGACCGGCCCCCCGGCGGGGTCGACGGCGGCGGGGCCGCCGTCGAAGGGCAGTCGGCCGCTGCTCCGGTCGGGGCTCCCGCCACGGTCCAGACCCAGCACTCCGTGCGCGGTACGGCCCGCCACGCCCCCGGCCCATCCGGTCGCCGGCCCGTACCCGGCGTCGCCGCCCACGGGCGTGGCCGGCGCGACCCGGAGCCCGTCCGGTCCCCTCGTCACCTCGGTCCGCAGCACGTCGCCCGAGACGGGCCGGCGGAACCACAGTCCGACGCCGTCACCGCTCGGGGCAGCCGTCAGCGGCAGTGTCGTGGCGGGCAGCCGGGTCGCGGTGGCCGGCCCGAGGCCGGTGTCCCCGCCGTCCGAGGACCAGGCGGTGACCGAGGTCGCCGTCGGGGCGAAGACGTAGCGGATGCCGTCCGGGGCCGTCGCGGTCACCGGATCGCCGGCGAGGCCGGCCCCGCCGAGTTCGGCCCAGGGGGACCAGGAGCCGTCCGGCTGCTGGCTGCGGCCGCGCAGCGTGCCGTCGCCGTCGCGCACGTACACGCTCATCCGGCCGTCCGGCGCCACGGCGGCGGCGGGCGCGCTGAAGTCGAGGGTGCCCTGCACGCTGGGCGTGGCGGGCGCTCCCAAGGACCTCCATGCCGTGAATCCGTCACTCCCGGGGGCTTGTTGGACCGTGCAGACCACCTGCCGGGTGTAGTCGGCGCCGGTGGGGCCGATCAGGGTCCGGGTGGCGAACACCGCGATCCGGCCGTCCGGCAGGGTGAGCGCGTCCGCGCCTTGGTCCAGGCCCGTACCCGGCAGCAGTCGCGGTCCGCTCCACCGACCCGCCGCGGCACCGTGCCACACGGCCAGCTGCCCGTCGAGCACGGAGAAGGCCCAGGTGCTGCCGTCCGGGCCGGTCGCCAGCCAGGAACCGCTGCCGCCGCGGGCGTAGCGGATGTCGTCGAACCACCGGTACTCGCGGGTCGTGCCGGCCAGCTTGCGGTCACCGCATCCCGCGCTGCTGCCGCAGTCGTCGACGCCGTTGCTCCAGGCGTAGGCGTCCAGGGTGCGCAGCTTGCGCCCGGCGGCGGCCGCGTCCAGGACCGGGGCGAAGTCGTGCGTCTGGTAGCCCAGGTAGTTCTCGACCGTGAAGTGCGGGCGCTTCCCGTAGGGCACCGTGGCCGCGTACCGGGCGAGTGCGGCCTGGACGAACCTCGCGCCGTACACGTGGTCCTGGTGGTCGGCGGACGGGTCCTTGCCCGGGGTGGGGTCCTGGGTGCGGACCAGGGTCGGGCGGTACCGCTCCAGCACGCCCGTCAGCGTGGCGATGACCTGGTCACGGCTGTAGGAGAACGGCTCGTGCACCGGCGAGCCGCCGGCCACCAGGGAGGGGATGCGCCGGGTGTCGCCGTCCCACAGGCCGTGCAGGCTCTGCGGTGCGTACCCGCTGACGGACCGGGCCTCGCGCATCTGCAGCCAGACGAGCTGGACGGAGGGCTCGGCCCGCAGCACGTCGAGTTCGGCCCGGCCGCCGCCCGCCGTGGCGATGGCGCTGCGCCGCCAGGGACTGGTCCGGTCGCCGGTGGCCATGAGGGCGTAGGCCGCGCGGATGCCGTTCTGACGCGCCTCGGCGTACCGGGGCCGGTCGGCGACGGGGCGCAGTCCGCGGCTCTTGAGCGCCGCGAGCTGGGGAGCGTCGAGGTTGACGCCGTCGCTCTCACCGGAGGTGAGGTAGACGGTCGTGGTCGGCAGCCCGCTCGAGACGGCCTGCTGGATGTCCGGGTTCATGAAGAAGAGGTCGTCGTCGGGGTGCGCGACGACCTCCACGATCCGGGTGGGGCCGGCCGATGGTGCGGCGGCGGTGCTCACCTGCCGCAGCCGTACGGAGCTCGCCCGGGACGAGCCCGTGGTCAGCTGGACGGCGGCGGCGAGGCCGAGCAGGACGACGAGCACGGCCGCGAGGGCCCTGCCCCTGGCCCGGGAAGGCGGGGCGGACGAGGTCATCGGTACGGTCCTTCGGCGGGGTCGGGGCAGCGCGGCCGGTGGCGCTGGCCCCAGTACAGATCAGTCCGCCGGGGCGATCAGCCACCGATCGGCCCGCCCGCCGGAGGAGTGTCCGTCCTCCGCACGTCGGAGGCGGCCGGGCACGCCCGCAGGCTGCCGCGGGGCGCACCGGGACGGACTGCTGCACATCTGCGTGCGACGCCGCGGGGCTTGACCGGCGAGGTCCGGAATGCGCCCTAGCATGCGCCCATGGCCTCTGGATCCGGAGCACGCGCGCGCCGCCGACAGCCCGACGGCGGCAGCCTGGCGCCGCTCCTGGCGGTCTGTTCGGGCTATTTCATGGTCATCCTGGACGTGACCGCCGTGAACGTCGCGGCCCCGGTGCTGGGACGTGACCTGGGGGCCTCCCTCACCGCGGTCCAGTGGGTCGCCAACGGCTACACCCTCACCTTCGCCGCCCTCCTGCTGACCGGAGGCGCCCTGGGGGACCGGCTGGGCAACCGGCGGGTGTTCTGCACCGGGGTGGTGGTCTTCAGCGCCGCGTCACTGGCCTGCGCCCTGGCCCCCGACGTGGTCGTCCTGACCGCCGCCCGGATGCTGGAAGGGGTCGGCGCCGCGCTCATCGTGCCCGGTTCCCTCGCCCTCCTGCAGCAGGTCTACCGGTCGCCGGACGAGCGGTCCCGGGCGTTCGGGCTCTGGGGCTCGATGGCCGGCATCGCCGCGTCCGCCGGACCGCTGGTGGGCGGCCTGCTGGTGACGACGGTGGGCTGGCGCTGGGTGTTCTTCGTCAACCTGCCCGTCGGAGCGCTGTGCATCGCGCTGACGCTGCGCCGGGTGCCGCCCTCGCCCGGGAATCCGGGCCGGTCCGTGGACTGGCCCGCGCAGTGCGCGCTGGTCGCCCTGGTGGCTCTGCTGACCACCGCCCTCAACGAGGCCGGGCGCCTGGGATGGACGGCGCCGCTGGTCCTGACGGCGGCGGCGCTGTGCCCGGTGGCGGGTGCCCTGTTCGTCCTGCGCGAGCGGCTGGCGCGCTCGCCGGTGCTGCCCCTGCCGCTGCTGGCGTCCCGGCCGCTGGCGGGCGGGACCGTCATCGGCCTGCTGTTCAACTTCGCCTTCTACGGGATGGTGTTCACGGCCAGCCTGTACTTCCAGCACGCCCGCGGCCTGAGCGCGCTGCGCACCGGCCTGGCGCTGTTCCCCGCGGTGGCGATGTCGATGTTCGCGTCGGCGCTGTCGGGACGGCTCGCCCGCCGTACCGGTCACCGTCCCCTGGTGGTCACGGGCATGCTGCTGGGGGCGGCGGGCCTCGCCGGCTGGGCGGCCGCGGGGGCCCGCCCGGAGTACGCGTTGCTGGTGCTCCCCATGATGGCCACCGGCTTCGGGACGTCCTTCGCGCTCACCGGCGCCACCTCCACCGTGATGGCGGCGGCGCCGGAGGCCCGTGCCGGGACCGCCTCGGCCCTCTTCAACACCTCGCGCCAGATCGGCAGTGCGGCCGGGGTCGCGCTGGGCGGCTCGCTGCTGGTCTCCGCCGCGGACTTCACCGAGGGGGTGCGGCTCAGCATGGCCGCCGGCGCGGCCGCGTACCTCACGGCTGCCGGGTTGGCCCTGGTGTGCCTGCCCCGTCCGGCCGCGCGGCAGGCCGGCGACTGACCTCGACGGCACGCCGCGCCCCGAAGGGGCCGCGGGGGGCCGGTGGTCCCTCCGCGGCCCCGATCGTCACGCGAGGGACTTGGCCGCGGTCACGATGAGGTCCGCCACCTCGTCCGGCCGCGACACCGCCACCGCGTGCGAGGCGTCGACCTCCACCGTGTGGGCGCCGGCCCGGCGGGCCATGAAGCGCTGCGCCTCGGCGGGGACGGCCCGGTCCTGGGTGGCGACGAGGTACCAGGTGGGAACGTCCTTCCAGGTCTCGCCCGTGCTGGTGTCGGCCAGGCTCGCCGCGTCGACCGGGCGCTGCACCGCGGCCAGCACGGCTGCCGTGGCCGGGTCGACGTCCGCCGCGAAGACCGGTCGGAAGGACTCCGGCTTGATGTAGAGGTCGGCGCCCTCCGCTCCGTCCGCCCGGGTGTAGGGCACGGCGTCCAGCGCCGCGGGCAGTTCGCTGCCCGGGAACTGCCCGAGGACGTCGTTCGCGCTCTCGCCCGCTTCCGGGGCGATGGCCGCGACGTAGACCAGGGCGCGCACGTGGTCCAGGCCCCGGGCGGCGTCGGTGATGACCTCGCCGCCGTAGGAGTGGCCGACCAGGACGACCGGGCCCGGGACCGTCCTGAGGTAGCCCGCGAGGTACGCGGAGTCCTGCGGGAGCCCGCGGAGCGGGTTGGCGGGGGCGCTCACCTGGTAGCCGGCGTCCTGGAGGGTGCGCACCACGCCGCTCCAGCTGGACGCGTCGGCGAAGGCGCCGTGCACGAGGACGATCCTGGGAGTACTCATCTTTTCAATCCTTACTGGGGGGGGCCGCGAGTTTTTCAGCCCGCCCGCAGGACGGCCTCCACCATCCGGGTGCGGTCGGGACGACCTCCGGGCCCGCGAACCGCCTAGACCCGCCGCCCGCTCCGTCGCGTCCTCGCATGGGCGGACCACTGCTCCCCCGGTCGGGGGACCTCGCGCCGGCCCATCGGACTGTGAGCCCGGTCACACCGGTCGTGCGATGCGACGGGGCGGCTCGCACGGGACGCGGTACGCGCCCCAACGGTTCCACACACGGCCGCTTTTCTGCATGTCCCCGCGTTTCCCGATCGCCTTCCCCTTGGGGCGCTCCCACCCCAAGTCGGGTTCTTGTCGGCACACTTCCCTGTACTTAACGTCCCTTTCATCCGGTTCAGGCCGGCCCATGACGGCCCTCACCGACCACAGCCATGTGAACGAAGCCACCGGAGACCGAGAGGAACACCCATGCCATCCATCGGAAAGCACCGACGCCAGAAGAACAGTCCCCTCAAGCGTCGGCTCGCCGTAGCGGGCACCGGCATCGCCCTGCCCGTCATCGCCGTGGGAACGGCGAACGCCGCCACGCCGCCGAAGGCCCCCGCCGCCGCGAACACCCAGCAGAAGCCGGCGACCCCGGACCAGAAGACCGCTCCCGCCACGACCGCGGCCAAGGCCGGGACCGGGCACCGCACCCACGTCGTCAAGGCGGGCGAGACCCTCGGGCAGATCGCCCGTGCCGAAGGCGTCTCCTGGCAGCGGCTCTACTCCGCCAACAAGCAGGTGATCGGCGCGAACCCCAACGTGATCCGTCCCCACGAGGTCCTGACGGTCCCTCAGGGGAACGCCGCCGCACACCACGAGGGCACGAGCCACAAGACCACCCGCCACCACACCGAACGGCCGAAGACCGAGCGGCACAAGCCCGCGGACCGCACGCACCGCCCGGCCCGCCCGGCCCCCGCCCCGGCCCCTGCGCCCGCCCCGGCCCCGCGGGCGTACGGCAACAACCTCCAGGGGTGGATCAACCAGTCCCTCGACATCATGCGGCAGCACGGCATACCCGGCAGCTATGACGGCATCCTGCGCAACGTCATGCGCGAGTCCTCGGGCAACCCGGCGGCGATCAACAACTGGGACAGCAACGCCGCGGCGGGCATCCCGTCCAAGGGCCTCCTCCAGGTGATCGACCCGACCTTCCGGGCGTACCACGTCTCCGGCACCGCCTCCAACCCGTACGACCCCGTCGCCAACATCGTGGCGGCCTGCAACTACGCCGCGGCCCGCTACGGGTCGATCGACAACGTGCACGGCGCGTACTGACGCGAGGCGCGGTCCGGCCGGGGCCCGAGCACGCCTTGGACCCCCGGCCAGACCGCACCTCGTGGAGAACGACGTGCGCCCCGCCGTCGGTGTACCGCCTGCGGTCACGCGATCTCCTTGCCCCACCGGGCCGTCCGGCTCCCGGCGCACCGCCCGCACTCCCCCGGAAGCCCGGCTCCGGCCCGCGGTCCGCGCCCCGGGCCGTCTCCGGCGGGCGGCTGCCGCCCGTCCCGGTCCTACATTGACGTCACCGGTGTCCGTACGGGCAGGCGAACGGACCGCGCATCCAGAGAGGGCAGCCCATGGGACGCCACAAGACCCCCGCAGCCAAGGCAACCCACGTCCTGCCGACCGGGGCCCGGTGGGTGGCCGTCGTCGCCGGGGCGGCCGCTGGAGCGGGCGTGCTGGCCGCCGTCCTGATCCCGGCGGCCGGTGGCACCGGCCTCCACGCAGCCGCCGTCCGGACCGCCCCGGCCACCGCCTTCCACGCCGCTGCGGCGGCCCACCCGGCCGCCGCGGCGGCCGGCCCCGACGCGGCGTCGCCCTCCCGGCCCGCCGCTCCCCCGGCCCGGCCCGCGTCCGGCGGCCACCCCGCCGCCGCCACCGCGGCCGTGCACAAGGACGCCCCGGCGACCTCTCCCGCCACCCGGCTCGAGCAGGCCGACGCCCTGCAGAAGAAGCTCGACTCCACGGCCCCCGCCGAGGTGCTGAGCCTGGTCAACCAGGCGCGCGAACGGGCCGGCAGCGGCCCGCTGAAGTTGGACCCCGCACTCCAGGCCCAGGCCGTGCGGGCCGCCGCGGCGCTGCCGGACCGGAGCACCCCCGCCGGCCCGGTCCAGGGCACACGGGTACAGCAGCCCGGCGCCACGGGCGCCGCCGACGTGAACGTCAGCAGCAACGAGGTCGGGGCGCAGGCCGCGCTGAACGACTGGCTGGGGGACCCCGCGGTGCGGGCCCAGGTCCTCGACCCGCAGTTCCACACCATGGGCGTGTCCAGTTCGACCAAGCCCGATGTCATCTGGTGGGCGCAGCTCTTCGGGAAGTAGCCCCGCCCCCGTCACCAGCCGACGCCCGACGCCCGTACGGCCCCCGTCCTCGCCGCCCTCTGCGCGGCCGGGCCGGGGGCCGTTCGTACAGGTGGCAGCGGGTGCGGGGGCCGATCGGGGGAGGGCCGGATCCCCCGCCGCCCTCCCGCGAGCGGCCGGTCCACGGGCCCGGCCGCGCCCCTACGGTCGGATCAGGTGGCCGCGCCGGGCCATGCGGTGCGTACCGCCCCCGCCGGCCGGCACCCGACCCCGCCGACCCGGCGGAACCGCCCGCTCCGACGCGCCGGTCCGGCGCCTGGAGCTCCGAGCAAGCGGAAGTGACACCTCATGCGCGTGCAGCGACAAGGCCATCCCGGGCCTCGCAAGGCTCCCCTGCGGTCCCGCCGTCCCGGTCGGCCTGCACCGGAACCGGGTGGCCGGGAGACGGCCGAGCGGGCCGGCACCCCGCGCAACGGCCCCGCCGGGACGCCGCCCGCCCAGCCGTCGGGCGGCCGGCGGTTCCCGCGGCTGGGCGACCTCCGGGTGCGCACCCGCCTGCTCGCCGTCATCGCCATCCCCCTGATCGTCGCCACGGTGCTGGGCGCCCTGCGGGTGACCGGCTCGCTGGACGTCGCGTCACGGTACGAGCAGTTCCACGAGGTGGCGCAGCTGGCCCGGACGGGCACCACGCTGGTCCAGCAGCTCCAGCGCGAACGCGATGTGACGATCGACCCCGCCGCCCGGGACGCCGCCGGGGCGGGCGGCCTCGCGGGCGTCCGGCAGCAGACCTCCAAGCTGGAGCAGCAGTTCCTGGCCGAGAGCGCACAGCTGTCCCAGAGCGGGCAGCTCAAGACGCGCCTGGCGGCGGTCAAGGAGGCGTTCGCCGCCTTCCCGCAGATCCGTGCGGAGGCCGACCGCGGTGCCTCCGGGTCGGTGACCGACACCAACTACCTGGGCCTGGTCATGTCGCTGCTGGGCATCGACAACGAACTCGACGGGCAGCTGGCCCAGTCGCACTCGCAGGGCTGGGGCCTGTACACCCTCTCGCTGAGCACCTCGATGCTCTCCAGTGAGCGGGCCCTGATGTCGCAGGCGGCCGACCACGGCCAGCTCACCCCGGTCCAGCGGGCCTCACTGATGGCCACCGTGAAGATCCGCGACATGGCCCAGCGCGAGTTCACGATGACCGCGCCCCCCGGTGACCGCGCGGCCTTCACGAAGATCACCCAGGCGCCGGCCTCCCAGACCGCCGAGAAGGCCCTGCTGCAGATGCTGGGCGCGCCGCAGAAGCTGGCGAACGGCCCGGCCCTGCCGGCCACCTGGTACGCGGACTTCGGGACCCGGGTACAGGCACTCGACAAGCTGGCGGTCGACGTGTCGGACCGGCTCGTCTCGGAGAGCAAGGCGCAGTACGACGACGCCATGTCCCAGGCCCGCCTCGACGCGGGTGTCACGGCGGCCCTGCTGGTGGCCGCCCTCGGCCTGGCGTTCGCCGTGTCGCGCAGCATCTCCCAGGGCCTGACGCGGCTGCACGAGGCGGCCGTCGACGTGGCCGAGGTCCGGCTCCCGCACCTCATGCACGACCTCCAGGACAACCCGCTGGCCGCCGTGGACCTGCACGTGCCGCCGAGCGGGATCACCACCCGCGACGACATCGGCGACGTGGCACAGGCCTTCGACGCCGTGCACCGCGAGGCCGTCCGGCTCGCGGGCGACCAGGCGCAGCTGCGCGAGTCGGTCAGCACGCTGTTCCGCAACCTCTCGCACCGCAACCAGGGCCTGGTCCAGCGTCAGCTGTCCATCCTGACCGCGCTGGAGCAGCACGAGGACGACGCCGGCCAGCTCAAGCGGCTCTTCGAACTGGACCACCTGGCGGCCCGGATGCGCCGCAACAGCGAGAACCTGCTCGTCCTGGCCGGCGGCCAGAGCGTGTCGCGGGCCTCCCGGCCGATGTCCCTGCTCGACGTGGTGCGCACCGCGATGTCCGAGGTGGAGCAGTTCGAGCGGGTGGGCCACCTGGCCCTGCCCCCCGTCTTCGTGGCCGGCTACGCGGTCGGCGACGTCGCCCACCTGCTGTCCGAACTGCTGGAGAACGCGCTGATGTTCTCCAGTCCGCAGACGGAGGTGCAGGTCGGCGCGCAGCAGCTGCCGGACGGGCGGACCCTGGTGGAGATCCGGGACCACGGCATCGGGATGGACGCCACCCGGCTGGAGCGGGCCAACACCCAGTTCTCGACGCGCGAGACCCTCACCCCGGACTCCTCGGAGCACATGGGCCTGTACGTGGTCGGCCTGCTGGCCCGCCGGCACGGCATCGAGGTCGCGCTGCGCACCGCCGTACCGGGGACCTCGGCGCTCGTCATCCTGCCCCGGGAGCTCGCCGTACGGCTGCCCGGGCAGCAGGACGCCGACGGGGACACCACCCGGCAGCTGCCGCAGGTACGCCCCACCGCGGCGGGCTCCGGGGCCCCGGGGCCCGCGGCCGCGACGGAGCCGACGACCGTCGCGGATGCCCGCGGGCACGCGCCGCAGGGCCCCGGCCCGGTGGCGCCGGACCGTCCCCGGCCGGCCCGCGACACCGGGGAACCGGACTTCGGGCAGCCCTCCGGCTGGGCCGCTTCGGTCCTGCCGCCGCTGCCGACCCTGCGCACCGGGGAGGCGGCCGAAGGGGCGGGGGACCCGCCCGCCGGACCGGCCGACCTCGCGGACACCGGGGCCACCGGGGCCACCGCGGCCCCGGGCCACGTCCAGGAGCCGGTGGCCGGCCCGGACCCGGCCGCCGCCGGCGGTCTGCCGCGCCGGGTCCCCATGGCCCTGCTCAAGCCCGGCAGCGTGGCGCCGCCCGAGCCGTACGCGCCGCGGCCCCCCGAGCCGCACGCCGCGGGACCGCTCGGCCAGGAGCCGGCGGCCACCGCACCCGCGTTCGCCGGCGCCGCCACCGCACCGCCGTCCCCGGGCGCCTCCGACCGGCTGCGCAGCCGCCTCGGCGCCCTGCACCAGGGCATCGCCCGCGCCGACGACGAGGACGCGCCGCGGCCCTCGGAGGGAGGACAGGAATGAACGACACCCCCGGCACGGTGCCGGCCCGCGAAAGCCTGGACTGGATCGTCAACCGCTTCACCGAGCGGGTCGTGGGGATCCGCTCGGCCGCCGTGGTCTCGTCCGACGGACTGCTGCTCGCCTCGTCGGCCTCGCTGGCCGGCGAAGCCACCCGGCTGGCCGCGGTCAGCAGCGGGATCGTGGCGCTGAGCAGCGGCGGTGCCCAGTTGCTCGGCCGGGGCCGGGTGGCACGCACGGTCGTGGAGATGGCGCACGGCACGATCGTGGTCATGGCGATCTCCGACGGATCGCTGCTCGCCGTGCTCGCCTCGCCCGAGTGCGACCTGGGCGTCGCCGGTTACCACATGGCCCGGCTGGCCCGTCAGTGCGGCGAGGTCCTCACCCCCGCCCGCCGGCACGCCGCGGGCGCCGTCCCGCCCGGGCACCCGGCGTACGTCCCCGGCGCCGCGGCGTGAACGGGACCTACCCGGGCCGCCACGGTCCCGAGGGCTGGTCCGACGGCGACGTCTTCGGTCCACGGCCCTACACCCTGACGCGCGGCCGCATCCACGCCAGTCGCCCGCTGCGGCTGGAGACCCTGGTGCAGGCCGCGCCCGGGCCGGCGGCCCACCGGCCCCCGCTGCCCGAGCACGAGCAGATCCTCGCCCGGTGCGAGCACCCCCGGTCGGTGGCGGAGGTCTCGGCGCTCCTGGGCATCCCGCTGGGCGTCATCCGCGTACTGATCGCCGACCTGGCCGACAGCGGCCTGCTCCAGGTCCACGAACACGACGACCGCAGCGCCTCGACCACCATGCTGGAACGGGTGCTGCGCGGGCTGGAACGCCTCTGATGCCGTACCCAAGGAGAAGAACCCGATGAACACGACGGGCAGTCGACCGATCACCAGCGCCAAGATCGTCGTAGCCGGCGGCTTCGGCGCGGGCAAGACCACGTTCGTGGGGGCGGTCTCCGAGATCGAGCCGCTGCGCACGGAGGCCGTGATGACCGCGGCCTCCGAGGGCGTGGACGCCCTCGGGCACACCCCGCACAAGCGCACCACGACCGTGGCGATGGACTTCGGACGCATCACCATCGACGACGAACTGGTCCTGTTCCTGTTCGGGACGCCGGGTCAGGACCGCTTCTGGTTCATGTGGGACGACCTCGTGCGCGGCGCGGTGGGCGGTGTGGTCATCGCCGACACCCGGCGGCTGGAGGACAGCTTCGCCGCCGTCGACTACTTCGAGAACTGCCGGCTGCCCTATGCGGTGGCCCTCAACCCCTTCGACGGGCGGCGGGCCCACTCCGCCGAGGAGGTGCGCGCCGCACTGGGCGTCGCCGCGTCCGTCCCGGTGCTGTACACCGACGCCCGCGACCGGCGCGACGTGCAGCAGATGCTGATCGAGGTCGTCCGGCAGGCCCTGCGCGCCGCTGCCGGGGCGAGCGTCCGGCACGCCGCCGCAGGGACCGCAGCGACCGACATGGAGGACTTCCAGTGAACAGCACCGCAGCCGTGACCCTCGATCTGCAGGCCGGGTTCAACGGCTTCGTGACCCGTACCCCCGGCGTCGAGGAGGGGGTCATCGCCTCGGCGGACGGACTCGTGGTGGCCTCGTCCACCGGCGTCCCCCGGGACCGGGCCGACCAGCTGGCCGCACTCGCCACCGGCCTGGCGAGCCTGGCCGGGGGCGGTTCCGCGCTGCTGGGGGGCGGTCCGGTCCTGCAGACCCTGGTGGAGCTGGAGGGCGGCGTGCTGTTCGTGGCCGCTCCGCCCGGCGGCGGAGCGGTGGCCGTGCTCGCCGCGGCGGGCTGCGACCTGGGCACGGTGGGCTTCGAACTCGCCCTGTACGCCCAGGCCGCACCCGCGTTCTGACCGCCCCGGCCGCCCGACCGGGGCGTTCCTTGTGGACTGTCCTGCCAACGGGATGGAGACGGCGGCGAGGGGGACGGTGGCGGCCCTGACGTAGCGGGTGGCCGGGCCGCCACTGCTCACGTTCGTCGATGCACCGCTCGACGGCGTTCCGTTGCCGACAGGCCTCGACCTCACCTGCCGCCACTGCGGCAGGTGAGGTCGGCCGGACCGCTAGACGATCGTCATAGCGCCGGCGGGCACGGCGCCGTCCTCAGCGAAGATCTTCTCGAAGATGGCCTTCTGCTCCTCGAAGACCTTCTTCTTTTCCGCCAGGAGCTCCTCACGCTCGATCCGCAGGTTGCTCAGCTTCGTCTTGGTGCCGTCGTCCTTCTTGCCCGAGGCCACCAGACGCTCGATCTCCCGGCGCTTGGCGTTCGCCTGGTTCTTCATCCCGCGCTCCTTCTCCTTGAGCTTGTGCGTCTTGGGCCCCTTGGCCTCCACGCTCGTCGGAGTGTGGAACTGGATCTCGAACTCGTACCCGTCGATCCTCCAGCGGGTGTTGACGCCGCGGTACCCGGTGGGGCTGGCGTTCCACAGGTTCTTGAAGGAGGCTTCCTGCAGGCCGGCGGCACGCAGGGCGGCGAGGATCTCCTTGGTGAGCTTGGTGTACTCCCGGGAGTCCTTGATCACGACGGTGTAGCGGACGAGGTCCTTGATCCTCTCGGCGACCTCGTTGACCGTCACCTTCTTGTTGTCGCTCAGATCCGTCTCGAAGTCGGAGATGATCTTGTCGATGGCCGACTCGAGCTGCTTCTCGGAGTGCTCCAGGCCGTCCAGCACCGCCGGCTCCTTCACCATCCCGGCCAGCAGCGTGCGGATCTTCATGTCGTTCTCGACGACCCGGTCCAGGAGCTTGCGGAGCGCGGCCTCGGATGCCTGCACGATGGCGACGTCCGGCGACTCGAGCGCCATCGCGTCCGCCTCCGTCGACTGGGCCCCGTACGTGTCGACGATCTCCATCGGGTCCTCGACCGTCCCCGCGCCGCCGTCCCCGCCCTCGACGTCGATGTCAGAGCCGCGCAGCGTGACGGTCCGACCGGCCTCGGTCTTGACCTGCGAGAACTCCTTGGCCTCGGTCTCGGTGGTGAACCTGCGCCAGAGGGCTTCGATGGTGATCCACAGAGCCGAGTCCTTCCTCATCTTCGGGCCGAGCCTGCGGAACTTGTCGACGGCATTGGCCTCGGACTGGTGTCCCCGGGCGGCCAGCCACTCGCTGAAGTCCATGAGCTTGGCCTGCGCACCCACCGTGGTGAACACGTTCGAGATGCTGCCCTCGGGCGGCGCGCCGGCGTCCCACTGCTCCCCGACGGTCTCCCCGGAGACGCTGACCACCGCTTCGAACAGGGTGGTGAGCTGCTCCACCTCGGGGTCCTCGCGGACGAGATCCGTCGGCAGGGGAAGACCGCGCGACTCCGCGAAGTTCTTGACCACGTCGATGATCTCCGGGACGTACCTCGGATCCCCGGAAGCGCAGCGGGCGACGAGCGCCTTCAGGACGGGGGAATTCAGGAGGACGGGGCGCTTGTTTTCGAGCCACTTCGTGAGGACCACCGAGAACTTGAACGGCGGACTCCCCATGGCCTGGTTCTCCTCGGCGGTCTTCGCGAAGCCGAGCACCTTTATGATCTCAGGGGAAAGGGCGGTCCAGTCGGGCAGCTCGTCGTACTTCTTGGTCTGGGTGTTCCCGGACCCCGGAACCGGCCAGCCGAGTTCCTGCGCCAGGCGGTGGTAGGCGGATGACGCCGTGAAGACGGCCAGGCCCTGCTCGTGGGTCCGGGGGTGGTCCCCGAGCCCCAGGTAGGCGTGGTAGACGAAGACGGCCTCCGAGGTGTGCTTGTCCGACACGTCCGCGTAGTACTTCTCGCGGAACTGGAAGAAGCCGTAGGGGTCCTCCGGGTCAAAACGCTCCTTCATCTGCTCGACTGCCGCGTCGTACTGGAAGCTGCCGGAAAGGCACATGTCGAGCAGCACACCCGACCAGGCTTCCCAGCTGGTGGGCGTCGCGAGATCGTTGAAGATCACGTCGGCGGCCGGCAGGCCCCCCTCTTTGTTGACGATGTTGAGGATCGTGGCCTGGGTTTCCCAGGTCACTCCGGCCGCTGAGAGCTTGTCCAGCACAGTCCGCGTCACCTGAGCCGGATAAGCGCGCTTGAGCAGCCCGGCGTAGCAGGCGATCCCCTTGATCTCGTTCTCGTCAATGAAGAGGTCACTGAAAGTCTTGTTTTCCACGGTTCTTCGATTTCTTTCGGGAGAGCTGGAGTCAGGGCAGGCTGCGGAAAAATTCCATCCGCCTTCTTGGCGTATACATTCGGCGCCGAAGCGGTGGAAACCAAGGCTTATCGTGCACGGCAAGAGGCACTGGGGGCGGGCGCCTACGGGCAGGGGCTCCGGGGCAGCGCGAGGCGCCGCGGGTCCAGGACGCAGCGCCGGGGCCCGGGCCGGTCCCGGGGTGCGTCAGACCCGAAGTCCGTCGACGTACTTGTCGGCTGCGACCAGGTTCCTGTTGATGGTGGTGACGCAGGTGACCTTGACGGTCTCCTGGCCGGCCGATTGGCCGGTGATGCGCCCGATCCCCTGGTAACTGAGGTGCTTGTACTTGAAGTCCTCGTCCTTGAGGATGCTGTTGAGGCGGTCGAGGATCTTGCGGCACTTGCGTCCGGTCTGCGCACTGTGCGTGGCGAGCGCTCCGAAGCACTCCTTGAGGGCCTGCCATTCCCGTGCGTCACGTGGGGCGGCGGCGGTCCTGCGGTGCTGGTCGACGACGGCCTGCATGGACGCCGCCGGGGCGATCACGGTGTCGATCAGCTTGCCGATCTCGGCGAGCTTCAGGGTCACGGTCGTCGCCGCATGGGCCGCGTCTTCCAGCGTGAGCGAATCCGCCCCGTCCCGGATGATCTTGTCGTACCTCCTGAAGTCCCGGATGTTCCCTTCGGCGGCGAGGAGGAGGCCGCGCAACTGGAACTGGAGCTGGTCGATGTCCTCCCCGTACGCGCGGTACGCCCAAGGGGTGTCGTTGTCCTTGGTGGCGTGGTTCCTGAGGGCGAAGAGGGGACCCTCGATCCCCACGAGGTCCTTGCGGATCCGCTTGACCAGGAGCGTCATCATCATCGCGTCGTACTTGACGGCGTCCGCGATCTTGGCCGCGTGGTCGTCCGGGAGGACCTTGTTGCCGCGGCGGAGGAACCCCTTCTTGAACTTGTCGGGCAGGTCCGGCGCCTTGGAGATCTTGGGTACGAGCAGGGGTGCCCGGCGGGCGGCCGCGGACGGGGACGTCTGGATCACGCCGGACGGGACCGGGGCGCCGGCCCCGGCGCCCCGCGGTGACGACGCGGCGGTCCGCGCCCCGGCCCGGGAGGTGCCCCGGGCGGCCGCGCCGGCGCCGCCGGCCGCACCCGCCGTGGCGGCCTGGGCCGGCGACTCCTGTGCGACGTTCGTCCAGACGTAGTTGAACCACTGGCCCACCACCTGGGCCCAGTAGGACAGCTCGGCCTCCAGCGCGTCGATGTCGTCGGCCGGGATGAAGTCCCGGCAGTCCTGCATCAGCGACGTGATCTTCTGCAAGGTGCTGAGGAGGGTCTCGACCGCGTCGTAGGTGTCCTTCAGGTCTCCGTAGAGGGCGTCCGGGGTCCCGTGCGCAGGATTCGAGAAGTGCTGCCGGACGAATTCCCACTGGTCGCTCTTCTCGGCGACGCACGCCCTGACGAACTGCTTGTTGAACTCCAGGAGCATGGGGACGAGGTGGCTGCAGGCCCGTACGGCATGGTCCATGTCCTGGGACTTCCAGAACTCGTCGACCGCCTGCCAGGTCTGGGCGTTGAAGAGGGTCTGCACGAGCTGGACGTCGAGTCCGCCCAGGAGGGGCTTCCACGGGTGCGAGGCGGCCAGCGCATTGATCCTCTGCTGCGCGGCCGGGAGGTCGTCGAGGTAGTGCCTGCCGATCTCCGCGTACTTGTCGATGACGTACTGCACGTTCCCGGTGCCCGACACCCACGCGGTGCTCGTGTTCCTCATGCTCTGCTCCTCTACGTGCCGCTACGGGGTACGGGACCGGGCCGGGAGGCGGACGTGGCCGTGCGCAGCTGCCGCTCCCGCACGAGCGGGGCGGGGTCGGTGAGGCCGGGCAGCAGGTCGGCGGTGAGGACCACCTGCACGGTGGTGCGCGGGGCCAGCCCGGCCGCGCTCCACACCCCCTCCGGAACGGACCCGCCCTCGGGAGCGATCGCCAGCCGGGTCGGCGAACCCTCCGCCAGGGACCCGGCCAGGCAGGAGGCGGGCAGGGTCTGGTGCCCGGCCAGGAGCCCGAGGGCGTCGCTGAGCAGCCGCGTCTCCGCCTGCGGGTCCGCAGCGGACCAGGCCCACAGCAGGTAGGAGAGCCGGAAGCGCCGGGCCGGTCCGCCCCGCGCGACCACCCGCCCCGCGGCGTCGCGCACGTCGTGCCAGTCGCCGCCCATGCCGGTCGGGATCTCCTCGATCCGGTGCAGGAACAGGACCAGCCCGGCGGGCCGCCGGTCCACCGCGGACCGCCAGTGGGCGGGCGAGCCGGCGAGGACGGACTCGCCGTCCGGCAGCAGGGGCTGCAGCAGCCCGCGCAGGGATTCGGTGGCGTCGCTGAGAATCATGCGCCGAATTCTGTGCCGCCCCACTCTTTCCCGTGACCGTCGGACGGACAGGCGGCCATGCCGACCCGGTGCCCTTTCGGGCTGTCATTTGAGGAGTGCCCGAAAGGGTTTTTCGATGACCGGGGGGACACCCGTTCGCTTCTATTTCGGCCGCACGCGTCCGGCGATCGTATAAGCACGAGAAACGAACGTCGGAGGACGAATTGCCCAGTTACCTGTCACCAGGCGTCTACGTCGAGGAAGTCCCGTCCGGGTCCAAGCCGATCGAGGGGGTCGGCACCGCCGTCTGCGCCTTCGTCGGGCTCACCGAGAAGGGGCCGTTCAACGAGCCCACGCTCGTGACGAACTGGACCCAGTACGCCCAGACCTTCGGCGAGTTCGCGGAGAACTCCTACCTCGCGCACAGCGTGTACGGCTACTTCCTCAACGGTGGCGGCAGCGCGTACATCGTGCGCGTCGAGCCCACCGGGGGCGAGAGCGAGCCCACGGCCGCCGCGGCCCTCCTGCACGACGCGCAGGGCGCTCCGGCGCTGCTGGTCCGGGCCGCCCGGGCGGGCGCGGCCGGCAACGGCCTGCAGGTCGTGACCGAGCCGGCCCAGGACCGCGACGAGGCCCTCTTCAAGCTCACCGTCCTCCAGGACGGCCGGCCCGTGGAGAGCTTCGACAAGCTCACCCCGGCCAAGGCCGCGGCCGCGGTCAACCAGCGCTCCAAGCTCGTCCGCCTGGAGCGGGCGCAGGAGGCCTCGGGCGCTCCCGCCCCGCAGGCGGCGCAGTGCGAGGGCGGCACCGACGCCGCCACCGCCCCCGCCGGCCTCAACCCCGCGATCTTCGTCGGCGACGCCCTCGCCCGGACCGGCATCGCCGCCCTGGAGGCCGTCGACGAGGTGACCATGGTCGCCGTACCGGACGCCATGGCCGCCCTGGAGTCCGGTCTGCTCGACCGGGACGGCGCCAAGGCCGTCCAGCTCGCCGTCATCGCGCACTGCGAACTGATGTCCGACCGCGTCGCGGTCCTGGACACCCCGGCGGGGCTCAACGCCCAGCAGGTCCGGGACTGGCGGGTGGACGAGGCCGGCTACGACTCCAAGTACGCCGCCCTGTACTGGCCGTGGGTGAAGGTGATGGACCCCGCCTCCGGCAAGCCCCGGTTCGTGCCGCCGAGCGGCCACATGGCCGGCATCTGGGCCCGCAACGACGACACCCGCGGCGTCCACAAGGCCCCCGCCAACGAGACCGTGCGCGGCCCGCTGGCCCTGGAACTGGCGATCACCCGCCGCGAGCACGACCTGCTCAACCCGCTCGGCGTGAACTGCATCCGGGTCTTCCCCGGCCAGGGCATCCGGGTGTGGGGCGCCCGGACCCTCAGCAGCGACCCCGAGTGGCGCTACCTCAACGTCCGGCGCCTGTTCAACTTCGTCGAGACCTCCATCCTCCAGGGCACCAACTGGGTCGTGTTCGAGCCGAACGACCCCAAGCTGTGGGACTCGGTCAAGCGGACCATCACCTCGTTCCTGCGCGGGGTCTGGCGCGACGGCGCGCTCTACGGCCGGACCCCCGACGACGCCTTCTACGTGAAGTGCGACGACGAGAACAACCCCGAGGACAACCGGGACCGCGGCGTCCTGACCGTCGAGGTCGGCATCGCGGCCGTCAAGCCCGCGGAGTTCGTGGTCTTCCGCATCTCCCAGTACTCCGAAGGCGCCTCGCTGGACGAGTAGTACGGCCCGACCGGCGGCCCGCCGCGCCAGGGCGGGCCGCCGCCCCACCACCCACCCGCACAGCATGAAGGGAGACCGCCATGACGGCAGGACTCGGAGACCACGACGCCCTCACAGCGGCACGCTTCTCCATCACGATCGACGGACACGAGATCGCCTCGTTCTCCGAACTCTCCGGCATCACCACCGAGGTGGAGCCCGTCGACTACCTGTCCTCCAACGACAAGGAAGTCATCTTCAAGAAGCTGCCCGGCAAGGCGAAGCCGCCCACGGTCGTGCTGCGCCGCGGCAAGACCGGCGGCATGGAGCTGTGGGCCTGGCACCAGTCGGTGCTCGCCGGCAACATCACGACGGCCCGCCGCAGCTGCTCGCTGGTCATGTACAGCTTCGACGGCAAGCCGGTGGCCCGCTACTACCTCTTCAACGCCTGGCCCTCCAAGCTGGAGATCGGCGCCCTGAAGGCCGGTGCGACCGAGGTCCTCACGGAGACCACCACGCTCGTGTGCGAGAGCATCCAGCGGGTGTCGGCATGATCGACGGCCTGCGCACCGAGTACCCCTTCACCCTGCCCCGCGGCTACGTCGACCAGAGCGGCACGGTCCACCGCGACGGTGTGATCCGGCTGGCGACGGCCCGGGACGAGATCAGCCCCCAGTCGGACGCGCGCGTCCGCGGCAACCCGGCCTACCTGACCGTCCTGCTGCTGGAGCGCACCGTCATCTCCCTCGGCGACCTGCCCGAGGTGACCGGCTACGTGATCGAGAACCTCTTCGCCTCCGACCTGGCCTTCCTCCAGGACCTCTACCAGCGGATCAACCAGCAGGGGACCACCGAGGCCGCGGTGGCCTGCCCCGAGTGCAGCCACGAGTTCGCGGTGGACGTCTCCGGTGATGCCCCGGGGGAATGCTGACGTACGCAGCCGACCGCCTCTGGGAAGAGGCTGCGTACGTGGCGTACTACCTGCACTGGTCCCTGGAGGCGGTGCTCGCCCTGGAGCACCCGGTCCGCGCCCGCATGGTCGAGGAGATCGGGAAGATCAACCAGCAGCTCTCGGAGGAGTGAGCGCTCCGGCGGCGGCGCCGACGGCCCCGCCCCGGACCGGTCCGCACACCGCGCCGATCCGCCCCGGACCGCCGCACCCCGGCCACCACCCCATGATCCGCGCCCCGCGCGACGAGGAACGACATGAACTGGCCCTTCCGCCGCCGCGGCGGCAGCTCCGCCGACCGGCCGTCCGGCCCGGCCCGCCCCGCCGACGCCACCGCCGCCCCGGCGGCGGCCCAGCCGGCCCCGCCCGCCGCCTGGCGGCAGCTCCCGCCGCTCGCCGGCCCGCTGACCGCGGCCCGGCCCGCCCGGGGGCTCACCTCGGCGCCGGTCACCGACCGGACCGTCCGGGAGGCAGGTTCGATGCTGGCCACGGCCGCCGCCACCGGACGCACCGGCGCCCCCGGCGCCCCCGGGGCCCCGGTGGGCCGGGTGGAGGGCCTGGCCAGGGCCGTGCCGCTGCGGCACGTGGAAGCACGGCGGATCCCGCAGGACGCCGTACCCGAACCCGCCGGCCCGCCGGGCCTGCCCACCGCCGTGCTGCCGCCGCTCTCCGGGGCCCCCGCGCCGGACCCGGTGCAGCCCGCATTCCTCCCGCCCGCGGAGCCCCCCGCCCCGGTGGCGCGCCGGGCGGCGCCCGCACCGGCGGCGGCCCCGGTCGTCGACCTCACCCGCGTCACCGAGGGCAGCGTCGGGGAACCGCGCCGCGCCACCGTCTCGACCCATCCCCCGACGTTCATGAACGCCGGCGCCATCGGTCCCGACACCGACCTGGCCGCCCTGTTCTTCCCGCTGCCCGGTGACGCCCCCGTCTTCGCCGCGCCCCCGGCGGCCGAGCCGGAGCCCGAGCCCGGCGGGCGCCGCGCGCACCTGACGCAACGGCGCAACCTCGGGCAGAGCCGCCGCCTGGGGCTGGGCACGCCCCTGTCCCACCCCGCCGGTCCGGAGCAGGCCGCCCCGGGGGAAGGGGAGGGGCGCCCGCCGCCGGCCGCCGAGTCCTTCCCGCCCCCGAGCGCCCCGCAGACCGCCCCGCAGGCCGGCCCCGACCCGGTGGCCGCCGCCCTCATGGAACACCGCACCGAGCCGCCGTCCGCACCCCCGCCGCCCGGGCCCGGACCGGCGCAGCACGCCGACGGCCCGGCCGGGCCGCCCGCCCCGGCCGCCGACCGGCCGCGCCCCGCACTGCACCACCGGGCCACCCGCCCCGCCCCGGCCCTCGAGGCCCCCGCCGACCTGGCCCGCGCCGTCTCCGAACTGCACGGCGTCGACGTCACCGGCACCCCGCTGCACACCGGCGAGCAGGCCACGCGCATGGCCCAGGACCTGTCCGCGAAGGCCTTCACCAAGAACGCGGAGGTCTACCTCCCGGACAGTGCCTCCTCCCTCGACTCCGCCCGCACCCGCGGCCTGATCGCCCACGAACTCACCCACGTGGCCCAGCAGAAGCGGTACGGCGGCAGCCTGCCCCCGGAGGACTCGCCGGCCGGCCGCGCGCTGGAGGCGGAGGCGATCTCGGCGGAGCGGTACTTCCGGGGGGACCCCGGCACGCCGGCGCCCCTGGTCCACCGCAGGCCGGTCACCTCGGGGCCCGACCCGGAGGAGATCCGGCGCCTGATCGCCCAGCTGGCGCCCGTGCCGCCGCCGCCCCCACCGCCGGCTCCCGCACCGGCCCCGGCGCCCGAGCCCGAACCGGCACCCGCGCCGGAACCCGAACCGGAGCCGGTCCACGCGGGTCCCGACGTGTCCTGGACCGCGGGGGCCGGACTGCTGGACGGCGTCCAGCGGGCCTCCCGCGAGGAGATCGTGGAGGAGTACCTCAAGGAGCTCAACCACGCCAGGCGCCACGGCGGCGACGGCAGGGCGGCCCTGACCTCCGCCGACGTCCTGAACAACACCGAGCACATGGAGATCGTCAACTTCCGCGACAAGCGGCAGTTCGGGAAGGGCACCCGCGACCAGATCATCAACGAGTTCCTCGCCGAGAAGAACTACGAGCTGCGCCACAAGAACCCGGACGCACCGCCCCTGACCTCCCTCAACCTCCAGACCGACCTGACCTTGCGGGACGCGATCGACTTCCGCCTGGAGGAGGCGGCCCGCACGGGTCGCCTGGTCCCGGACGACAACGACGACCACGTCGTCGAGACGCAGGACGTGCACTGGCTCAAGGGCCAGGTGGGCCTGAGCGTCGTACAGGGGCTGGCCTCCGGCTTCGGCGTCAACCTCGACAGCACGCGGCGGAGCCAGGTCCGCAACTTCTTCGCCGGCCGCCCGGCGGCCGCCGCGGAGGGATCCGAGGACGACGGCGTGTTCGGCTCCGTGGGCACCTCGGGACCGCACCGGTCCGCGGCCTCGCCCGGGTCCCCGGACCCGGGCGAGGCCCCGGCGGCCGGCCCGTCGACGGGCAAGGACCCCGCAGCGCCGCCGCAACCCTCCGTTAAGGCGGCGGGTGCGAATAATGGGACATCGGCCCAGGTGGCCGCCCCCGGGCCGACGACCGGACCGCCTCCCGCGGCCCAGCCCTTCACCCCGTCCGTCGGGCCGTCCGAGGACGGCCCGGGACCGGGCGACACCGCGGGCGCCGCAGGCAGTGGGACCGCTCTCTGGAACGAGGTCAAGAGCTCGCTGTGGACGGCGGCCACGACCGGTTTCCTCCACCCGCCCGCCCCGGCGGACGAGGAGAAGAAGGCCCCGGACGAAGCGTCCGGCAAGGACGCACCGGACGCCGCCCCACCGGCGGTCTTCGAGGTCGACGCCCTCGGCGAGGACCAGCTGGACGCCCTGGCGCACCGTCTCTACGGACGGGTGCGCGACAGGTGGAACAGCGATCAGCGCCGTGCGTCGGCCGTGCACCGTGAGCGCAACGGAACCAAGTACAGGTAGGAGATCCTGGCATGCCCCTGAACGACAACAGCACTCTCGCACTCGCCAACCGGTTCTCGGTGGTCGTGGACAACGGCGAGTACGACCTCGGCAGCTGGGCCCAGGTCCAGGGGCTGGACGTGCAGTGGAAGATGGCGGACTACCGGGCCGGTGACTCGGGCAACGACCGCTGGTTCTTCCCCGGCTTCACGGAGTACACCCCGCTCAAGCTCACCCGGGCCGCCTGTTCGGACTCGGAGAAGGTCAAGGACTGGCTGAACTGCAACTCGTTCTCCAGCAAGGGGAACACCGGCGAGATCATCCTGATGGACCCCCACAACAAGAAGGTGATCTCGTGGACCATGCGACGGATCGTCCCGGTCAAGTGGTCGATCACCAGCTTCGAGGCGGGTCAGAGCAAGGTCGCACTGGAGACCCTGGAACTCCAGCACCTCGGCTTCCTCGATGACGACATCACCACCTGACCATGGCCGAGCCGCAGATGGGGATACCCGGGAGCCACGGCTCGGTCGAGCGCCGCATGGGCGAGCGCTGGGCCAAGGGCGACTGGCACGTCGACAAGGCCACCTTCGGCATGGCCATGCGGTTCAAGGTGACGGTGGACGCCTTCGGTGACCTCGGCTACTGGTCCTCCTGCCGCGGTCTGAACGTCTCCTTCGAACACGAGGAGATCGAGTGCGGCGGCAACTACGAGAACGTGGTCCTGCTGCCCAAGCGGCTGAAGTACGGCTCGATCACCCTGCAGCGGGCCGTGCAGAGCAACGACACGAAGAAGGTCGAGACCTGGCTCCGCCAGGTCACCAAGGACTGGTACGGCTACGAGTTCGGGGAGAAGGAGTACCAGGGCACCGGCATGCAGATCGAGCTGATGGACGCCCACAACAAGCCCGTCTACCAGTGGCAGCTGCGCAGCGTCTTCCCCAAGGGCTGGAAGGGGCCGGACCTCGATGCCGACACCAACAAGATCGCGCTGGAATCACTCGAACTCGCCCACCAGGGGTTCCTGTAGGAGACGGCCATGACGAACACCACCGCGGTACTGATCTGTTCGGAACCGCCCATGCCGGGAGCCGTGCCGTTCCTGTTCAACCCCGACAAGATCACGATGAGCCGTGAGGTCGCCTACCGCTCGCACGGCAGCAGCTCGCAGAACGGCAACAAGAACGGCGAGACGGGCACCTCCTTCCAGCGCGCCGAGGCCTTGAAGATCAATCTGAGCGATGTGGTCTTCTCGGGTTCGCAGACCAAGGAGCTGTGCGACCAGCTGCTCAACTGGATGAGTCCCGGTTCGGGCGCCCTGGGCCAGGTCGCCGGCGCCGCGGCGCTCGCCAAGGGCGGATCCCTCGTCAAGGCGGGCGTGGTCGACGCCGGCGCCGTCAACCGGCTCCCGGTCGTCCGCTTCATCTACGGACCCCCCATGCAGGGCTTCTGCTACAACGTGGTGCTGCTGAGCGTGTCGATCAGCTACACGCGGTTCAGCCACGCCGGAGTACCCATCAGGGCCCGCGTCACCATCAGCATGAAGGAGCAGCCCAGCCTGCTGGGCACCATCCCCACCAACCCGACCTCGGGCGGTCTGCCCGGACGGCGCAGCTACACCGTCACCGAGGGCGAGGACCTGGTGAACCTCGCGAGGACCCAGTACGGAAGCACCTCGCACTGGCGCCGGCTCGCCGATGCCAACGCCATCGACGACCCCCTGCGCATGCGGCCGGGAACCACCGTCTACCTGCCCAGCCCGCACGAGCTCGACTGACCGCCCGGAGGAACCGTGTCCGCCCCCAAGCCGCCGGCCGCCGTACCCGGGACGGCCGCCCCCGTCACCAGCCCGGCCACGGTGCGCGCCATCGTCAAGGCGGGCGCGCTCTCCCCGCAGCCGGTCTCCGCCCAGCTCGAACAGATGATCATCAGGGTGGTGGTCGACACGCACCTCCACCTGCCCGACATGTTCGAGATCACCTTCGAGGACCCGGCGGGCCTGGCGGCACAGGAACTGACGGTGGGCCACCAGGTGGAGATCCGCAGCGGAGCGGACCCGCTCAGCAGCCCGCCGCTGATCCGCGGCGAGGTCACCTCCCTGGAGGCGGTCTGCGAGGAGATGATGACCTACGTGGTCGTCCGCGGGTACGACCTCTCCCACGTCCTCCAACGGGCCCGCCGCACGCGCACGTACGTCAACACCAAGGACTCCGACATCGCCCGCCGGATCGCCGCGGAGGCGAAGCTGGAGATCGGGACCGTCGACGACACGAAGTACGTGCACCGCCACCTGGCGCAGATCGCCCAGACCGACTGGGACTTCCTCCGGGCCCGCGCCCGGGCCAACGGCTTCGAGATCGGGGTCACGGGGAAGAAGTTCCACTTCCGCCGGGCTCCCGGAGCGGCTGCCGGACCCGCCGGCAAGAAGCCCGCGGGCCTGTCCGGGACGCTCGGCGCCGCAGCCTCGGCCGCCGGGGCGGGCGCACCGCCGGTCCTGGCCTTCCGGGACAACCTCGTCTCCTTCCTGCCCCGGCTGTCCGCCCCGCAGGCGCTGCCCACCCAGGTGGAAGTACGCACCTGGGACGAGGAACGCACCGACGTGGTGGTCGCCACCGCACCGGTACGGCCCGTGACGCCGGACCCGGCGGGCGGCAAGGGCCCGGTCGCCTCCCTCACGGGCGGCCTCCCCGGCGCCGGCAAGCTGGGCGGCCTCACCGGCGCCAAGGACGCCTACCTGCTGGTGGACCGCCCGGTCGGCGCCGGCGCCGACATCGCCGTGGCGGCCGAGGAGCTCGCGGCGGGCGTCGCCGGACGGATCGGCGCCACCTCCGCGGAGGCGGAGGGCCGGTGCTTCGGCGACAGCGCCGTACAGGCGGGCCGGCCGGTCCAGGTCGAGGGAGTGCCGCAGCCGTTCTGCGGGAGCTGGGCCGTCACCAACGCCCGGCACACCTTCTGCGAGGACGAGGGCGGCTACTACACCGAGTTCTTCGTGACCGGCGCCGACGACCACTCGCTTCCCGGCGGGCCGCCCGGCCAGGACGACACCGCGGACCGCAGGGCCCGCGGCATGATGTGCGGCATCGTCACCAGCGTCGCCGATCCCACCGGCCGCAACCGCCTGAAGCTGCGCCTGCCCCTGCTGGCCCCGGACTTCGAGACCGACTGGGTGCGCGTGGTGCAGCCGGGCGGCAACAAGGGCGCGGTCATCTTCGTGCCCGAGGTCGGGGACGAGGTCCTGGTGGCCTTCGAGTGGGACGACGTCAACCGGCCCGTCGTCATCGGCGGCATGCGCAACGGCGCCAGCACCCTGGCCCTGGGCGGCCCCGCGGTCGAACGCAAGGGCGAGACGGCCTCGGTGATGCGCCGGGGCCTGGTCAGCAGCAGCGGCAGCAGGCTGGCCTTCGTCGAGGTCCCGCCCAACCGCTCCCCGCTGACGGAGCAGTCGGCCATCGTCCTGGCCACCGAGTCGAACGACATGGGACTGACCATCGACAAGACCACCGGACAGGTCCAGCTCGTGTCCAAGCCGCGGACCGGCCGGGGAAAGAACCGGGGCGCCGTGGTCATCAGCACCGACGGCAGCGGCACCGTGACCGTCGACGCCGGCCCCAAGGGCGCGGTGAACGTGACCGGCGCCGACATCAGCGTCAACGCCTCCAAGAAGCTGTCGCTGCAGAGCAACGGCGAGCTGGAGATCAAGGGCGCCAAGGTCAAGGTCACCGGCACCACGATCGACCTGAACTGACATCGAGACGGACCGGAGGACACCGTGGCTGCGAACAGAGCCGACGACTTCATAGGCGCCGGATGGGGCTTCCCGATGGGGGTCGGCCCCACCGGCGGCATCGCCCTGGTACGGGGCGACACGGAGCTCGAACAGGCGATGAAGATGATCCTGTCGACCTACCCCGGGGAGCGCCCCATGCGCCCCGGTTTCGGCTGCCGGCTGCGTGACTACGTCTTCCGGGACACCGGTTACCAGACCATGGCCATGCTCGCCGAGGAGGTCCGCACCTCGCTGATCAGCTGGGAGCCGCGGGTCGACATCGAGGGGGTGCGGGCCGCCAGCGACCGGGACGACCCGAGCCTGGTCTACATCGACGTGATGTACCGCGTCAAAGCGACCAACGACCGCCGGAACCTGGTGTTCCCGTTCTACACGATCCCGGATGAGGAAGAGGACTACTGATGGCGCTCCCGTCGCCCGATCTCGACGACCGCCGGTTCCAGGACCTGGTGGACGACGCCAAGCGCATGGTGATGCGCCGCTGTCCCGAATGGACCGACCACAACGTCTCGGACCCCGGCGTCACGCTCATCGAGACCTTCGCCTTCATGACCGACCAGCTGCTGTTCCGGCTGAACCGCGTCCCCGACCGGATGTACGTGAAGTTCCTCGAACTCCTCGGCGCCAGGCTGCTGCCGCCGGTCCCGGCGCAGGCCCCGGTCACCTTCTGGCTGTCGGCACCGCCCACCACGGCCGTGTCCGTACCGGCGGGCACGAACGTCTCGACCCTGCGCACCGAGACCGAGCAGTCCGTGGTCTTCGCCACCCGCAGCGAGCTGCGCCTGCCGCCGGCGGCCCTGCTGCACCTGATGACCCTGGAGTCGGAGGCGGGCACCCTGCTCGCCCGCGACGAGCAGCACCGGCTGGGGCTGGGCTTCCCCGCCTTCGGGGCACAGAGCCCGGCCGTGGACGACTGCCTCCTGGTCGGCCTGACCGACGCGGTGCCGCGGGCCCTGGTCAGCCTGGACTTCACCTGCAGCATCCAGGGCGTGGGCGTCGACCCGAACCACCCGCCGCTGGTGTGGGAGGCGTGGGACGGGGACGACTGGCAGGAGTGCCGGGTGCACTCCGACGGCACCGGCGGCCTCAACCGCCCGGGCGCGATCGTGCTCCGGATACCGGCCGGGCACCACACCAGCATCCTCGACGGCCGGCGCGCGGGCTGGCTCCGCGCCCGGGTCACCGCGCCCCGCAAGGACTGTCCCGGGTACACCGCCTCTCCCGTCATCGACGCGATGGACGTGTCGGTGGTCGGGGGGACGGTGGACGCGGTGCACGCCGAGATCATCACCGACGACGACCTGGGCCTCTCCGACGGCACCGGCAACCAGCGGTTCCAGGCCTCGCACACGCCCGTCCTGGCGACGGCCGTGCCGGCCGTCGTCCAGGTCAGCGGCGACGAGGGATGGACCCGGTGGACGGAGGTGGACCACTTCGCCGACAGCGGCCCCGACGACCTGCACTACGTCATCGACAGCACGCACGGGACGGTGTCCTTCGGCCCGATGGTCCGTCAGCCCGACGGGACGATGCGTCGTTACGGGGCCGCCCCGCCGAAGGACTCCATGGTCCGGCTGAGCCGGTACGCGACCGGTGGCGGCGCGGTGGGCAACGTCGGCCAGGGCGCCATCCAGACCCTGAAGTCCTCCATCCCCTTCATCGCCCGCGTGGAGAACCTCGAGCCCGCCACGGGAGGCGTCGACGGCGAGACCGTCGAGGAGGTCAAGTCCCGCGCCCCGATGCTGATGCACACCCGGGGGCGGGCCGTGACCGCCGAGGACTTCGAGGTCATCACCAGGGAGGTGGCCCCGGAGCTGGCGCGGGTGCGCTGCCTGACCGCGCAGGAGGCGGGCCTGCCGGCCGGCACCGTGAAGGTCCTGATCGTGCCCGACCTGCCCGACGCGCCGGGCCAGGCGCGCTTCGCCGCCCTCAAGCCCCGGCAGACCACGCTGGACACCGTGGCCCGGCGGCTGGAGGAGCGGCGGCTGGTCGGCACCACCGTCCTGGTGGAGCCGCCCCTGTACCGGGGCGTGACGGCCGTGGCCCGGCTGCGCGCCGTACCGGGTGCCAAGGCCGACCGGGTCACCGACGACGCGTCGGCCGCCCTCTACCGCTACCTCAACCCGGTCACCGGCGGTCCGGACGGCACCGGCTGGCCGTTCGGCCGCCCCGTGCAGTCGGGTGACCTCTACGCCGTCCTCCAGCAGGTCGACGGGGTGGCCATCGTCGAGGAGGTACGGCTGTTCAACGCCAACCCCGTCACCGGGGCCCGCGGGGAGGAGACCGACCGGGTCACCCTCGACCGCGACAGCCTGATCTTCTCCTTCGAGCACCAGGTCCTGGTGGAAGGGAGCGGGACATGAGGGGGACGGTCACCGGTCTGATCACTCCGTACCCGATCGGCAGCTACCTGCCTGCGGTCTACCAGGAGGACCCCTTCGCCCAGCGGTTCACCGCGGGCCTCGACGACGTGCTCGCACCGGCGGTCGCCGTCCTCGACTCCCTGGAGGCGTACGCGGACCCGGACACCGCGCCGGTGGACTTCCTCCCCTGGCTGGCCGGCTGGCTGGGCGTCACGGTGGAGGAAACGCTTCCGGAAACCGCCCGGCGGGCCCGCGTCAAGCACGCGGCGGAGTCGTTCGTGAGCCGCGGGACGTTGGGCGGCCTGCGCAGATCCCTGCACACCCTGACGGGTGCCGTGCTGGAGGTGCACGACAGCGGTGGAGTGCGCACCTCCGACCGGGCCGGGGGCTGCGATCCGGCGGGGGCGGAACCGGCGGTCGTCGTCCGGCTGCCGCGGGCCCTCGTCGCGCACCGGGAAGCGGTGGAGACGCTGGTCGCCGGTGCCGTCCCGGCACACGTCCACAGCGCCGTGGAGCTCATGGACCATGACCACCTGTCGTAAGTGCGGGTTCAACAACGGCGCGACCGATGCGTTCTGCGGCTCGTGCGGCTCCTTCCTGGAGTGGACCGGCAAGAAGCAGAAGATCGATCTGCCCGACGACCTGCGGGAGGAGGCCAAGCAGCAGGCCCAGGGCCCGCCACCGTCGGCGCTGGAGCGGCTGCAGCGCGGCCTGTACGTCGACGTCGGGGCCCGCGAGGCCCTCCCGGGCCGGACCGGTCCGGCGGGCGTGCCGGGCATGGGGATGCCCGGGATGGGCATGCCGGGCATGGGCGGCCCTCCTGGCATGGGCGGTCCCCCCGGTATGGGCGGCCCCCCCGGTATGGCCCGGCCTCCCGGTCTGGGTGGTCCGCCCGGCATGGGCGGTCCGGCCGGCTTCGGGGGTCCTCCCGGCATGGGGCGGCCCGCGGACGATGACGAGGACGAGGACGACAAGTTCTTCGCGTCCCTGCTCAAGAAGGACGACGGCCCCGGGAGTGCGTCTGCTCGGGGTGACGACGATGACGACGAGGACGACTGGCTCGCCGCCCTGCTCAACGACGACGACGAGGAGGACAAGGAGGAGGAGGAGGACGGCGAAGCGGACGACGAAGACGAAGACGACGACGAGGACGACGAGGACGACTGGCTCGCCGACCTGCTGAAGGAAGACAAGGACGAAGACGAGGACGAAGAGGACGACGAAGACGAAGACGAAGCCGACGACGAGGACGATGACGTAGACGGCGAGGACGAGGACGAGGACGAGGACGACGACGAAGACGACTGGCTCGCCGACCTGCTGAAGGAAGACAAGGACGAAGAGGACGACGAGGACGAGGACGACGACGAGGACGAAGACGGCGACGAGGACGAAGAGGACGACGAAGCGGTCGAGGAGGAACCCGGCCTCGTCGCCCCTGCCGAGCCCGAGGCCCGCCGGCCCGTACCCGAACGGCGCCGTGCCAGCCGGTCCGCCCTGCCCGGCGACCTCGTCTGCACCGAATGCGGTGAGAACAACCACGACGAGCGGAAGTTCTGCAGCAGGTGCGGTGCGTCCTTGGAGGAGGCCGAGCCGGCGACGCTGGCATGGTGGCCGCGGCTGCTGGCCAGGCTGCGCCCCGGTCCGGCCGTCCTGGAGGCCGGTCAGCGGCCGGGACAGGCGGGCGTGCGGGACAAGCGGCGCTTCAGCCCGACCTCGCTCATGGGGCCGGTCCGGCTCGTGGGCAGCGTCGCGCTGCTCACCCTGACCACGCTCTACATGGTCCACCAGCCCTTCCGCGACGGGGTCGCCTCCGAGGCGACGCAGGCGCAGGCCAGGCTCAAGGCGACGGTCAAACCGGAGTTCCAGCCGCGCAACCCGTTGGGGGTGGAGGACCTTCCGGGGTCGAGCGCGCCCGAGCATCCGGGCTCCCTCGCCTTCGACAACCACTCGAACTCCTTCTGGCTGACGTCGGCGAAGAACAGCCAAGGCGTCAAGCTCACGTTCGACGAGCCCGTGGACCTGACGCACCTGGTGGTCCTGAACGGGACGCGGGACGACTTCAAGTCCTACGACCGGGCACGAGAGCTGGAGATCGAGTACTCCAACGGGGAGAAGCAGAAGGTCGCGTTGAACGACACGGCCGAGGAGCAGGCGTTGAAGCTCGCCCCGCACGGCAAGACGAAATGGGTGAAGGTACGGGTCGTGAGCGCCTTCGGCGACCGGCCGGGCAACATGGTCGCCATCTCCGAACTCGAGTTCTTCAGCACGCTCCGCGGCTATCTGTTCTGAGCGGCCGGGGCAGGGCCGTCCGGCGCCCACCGTTGAGGAGGGGACGGCATGCAGCTAGGCGGCGGTTAGGGAACCGCCGCCTACGTTTGCATCAGGTCGCTCTCCGCCGTCCGCAGCTGCGGGAACGCGGAAGTGACACCCCATCACACCGCTGGCGCGCTGCGCAGAATGAGGACTCACCATGCTTGGAAAAGGGACCGGCCGACGGCGTCGGCCGAAGCCCACGTGCACGCAGCGCGTGGCGGCCGGGGCGGGCGTGACGGGTGTCGGGATCGCCCTCCCCCTGCTGCTCAGCGGCACGGCCGAGGCGGCGAGCCCGGCCGCCTGGGAGGCACTCGCCCAGTGCGAGAGCAGCGGCAACTGGCAGATCAACACCGGCAACGGCTACCACGGCGGTCTGCAGTTCTCGCCGAGCACGTGGCTGGCCTACGGGGGCGGACAGTACGCGCCCCAGGCGCACCTGGCCACGAAGGCGCAGCAGATAGCCGTCGCGGAGAAGGTCCTGGCCTCGCAGGGGGCCGGCGCCTGGGGTGGCTGTGCCGGCAAGATCAGTGGCCAGCCCGCCAACCCCAATGCCACGGCCGGGTCCGCCCCGGCCCGGACCGCCCCGCCGAAGTCCGCCCCGGCCAAGTCGGCCCCGGCCAAGTCCGCCCCGGCCAAGACCACGGGCAGCGGGGCCGGTACGTACACGGTCAAGGCCGGCGACACGCTGTCGCACATCGCCGAGGACCACGGTCTCACCTGGCAGGAGCTGCACGCCGCGAACCAGGACCGGGTCCAGGACCCGCGCCTGATCCTGCCCGGCCAGAAGCTCGTGATACCCGGCGGTGCGGCCGCTGCCAAGGCCCCCGCCGCGACCCCCGCCAAGGCCCCCGCCGCGAAGGCGGCCGCGAGCCGGGCCAAGGCGCCGAAGGCCGTGCACCCGGTCAGCGGCAACGTGTCGGCCGGCTACCGGACGCCCGGCGCCTGGGCCCTGGGCTACCACTCCGGGGTGGACTTCGCGGCGCAGCACGGCGCCCGGGTGGACGCCGCGGCGGCCGGTGTCGTGCAGAGCGCGGGCTGGAACGGTGCCTTCGGGAACCAGGTGGTCGTCAAGCACCGGCTCGTCATCGACGGCAAGCAGCAGATCCGGTACTCCTCGTACTCCCACCTCAGCAAGATCACGGTCTCGCCCGGCGCCACGGTGGACGCCGGCACGCAGCTCGGCACCGTGGGCAGCACGGGCCGGGCCAACGGCCCCCACCTGCACTTCGAGGTGGGCACCACACCCGACACGTACTCCAGCAACACCAACCCGTTCCCGCTGCTGCGCGGCGATTTCGCCCGGGCCTGACCGAGGAGGCACGCGATGATCAAGCACGACATATTCCAGCAGGACATCCTGAGGACGGCCCCGTCGGACGAGGGCGAGAACCAGGCCGCGCGGGTGACCGTGGCCTCCCGGTCCCGGGACGCCTCCGACTGCGCGGTCCTGCTCGAGATGCTGGGTCTGACCCGGGAGCCGCCCGCCCCGGAACCGGACGGCGGCGGCATCCATCTCCTGCCCCCGCTGCTGGACGGCACCCGCCGTCCCTCCCGGTGGCTGTGACTACGCCACCCGTCCCGACCCGCGTCGTCCGGGCGGCGCGGCGCCCGGACGACGCGGGTCGGGCCCGATGCGCATAGCGTCGTGGGCATGACCGAAGGAGTGCCCATGACCGCGCAGGAACCGATCGGAACCGGCTTCGGTGCACGGAGCACGACCGCGGACGTCCTGGGAGGCAGTGACCTCACGGGCCGTCTCGCCCTGGTGACCGGCGGTGGCAGCGGCCTGGGCCTGGAGACGGTCCGGGCCTTCGTGGACGCCGGTGCGACGGTCGTCGCCGCGGTGCGGCGACCGGAGGCGGCCGAGGCGGCGCTCGGGCCGGTCGGCCCGGTGGAGGTGCGCGCGCTCGACCTGGCGGACCAGGAGAGCGTCCGGGAGTTCGCGGACGGCTTCCTGGCCGGCGGACGGAGCATCGACTTCCTCATCGGCAACGCCGGCGTGATGGCGCTGCCCGAGACCAGGGTGGGCCCGGGCTGGGAAGCGCACTTCGCCACGAACCACCTGGGCCACCACGCCCTGGTCAACCGGCTGTGGCCGGCGCTGGTGGCCGGCACGGGTGCGCGCGTGGTCGCGCTGTCCTCGTCGGCGCACCGCATGTCGGCGATGCGGTGGGACGACGTCATGTTCCGGACCGGGTACGACAGGACGGCGGCGTACGCCCAGTCCAAGACCGCGGACGCGTTGTTCGCGGTCCACCTCGACCTGCTCGGCCGCGCACACGGGGTGCGGGCGTTCGCCGTGGACCCCGGCGCGATCATGACGCCCCTGCAGCGCCACATGACGCGTGCGGAGATGGCCGCCCTCGGATGGATCGACGGGGCGGGCCAGGTGCACCCCGGTTTCAAGACCCCCGCGCAGGGGGCCGCCACCCAGGTCTGGGCGGCGACGACGCGGCAGCTGGACGGTACGGGCGGCCTGTACCTGCAGGACTGCGATGTCGCCGCCCTCTCCACGGACGACTCACCCGGCGTGCGCCCCCACGCGGTCGACCCCGGGGAGGCCGCCCGCCTGTGGGAGCTCTCCGCGGACCTCACCGGAACGGACGCCTTCGCCGGGCGCTGAGCGGCCGGGCCCGCCCTGACGCAGGGACGCGGCCGCCCCGGCCTGCGGGCCGGTCGCCGGGCCTTCGGGGGATGTCGAGACTATCCTCGAAGGACGACGGTACGTAGTCGGGAACCGCCAGAGGCCGAGGTGATCCCCCCATGACGGAACGCACCCGGGTCGTCATCGCGGACGACCATCCCCTCTACCGTGAGGGGGTGCGCAGGGCACTGGCCTGGAGCGGGACCATCGAAGTGGTGGGCGAGGCGTCGAGCGGCCGGGAAGCCCTCAAGATGATCAAGGAGCTCACCCCCGACGTCGCCCTGGTGGACTTCCGGATGCCGGACATGGACGGCATCGCCGTGACCCGCTCCGTCGCCCAGTGGAAGCTGGAGACCAAGGTCGTCATCGTCAGCGCGTTCCAGAACAGCGAGCTCGTCTTCCGGGCGCTGGAGGAGGGCGCCGCCGGCTACCTGCTCAAGGACGCCAAGCGGACCGAGCTGGTCGAAGCGGTGCGGCAGGCGGCCGCCGGCAAGACCGTGATCCCCCCGGAGCTCGCGGGCGGCGTCGCCGAGGAGATCCGGATGCGGGCCCAGTCCGGCGGCCCCGTCTTCACGACCCGGGAACTGGAGGTGCTGCGCGACTTCGCCGAGGGGATGAGCATCCCGCAGATCGCGCAGAAGCTCTTCCTCGCACCGAGCACCGTCAAGACGCACGCGCAGCACCTCTACGAGAAGCTCGGCGTCAACGACCGGGCCGCGGCGGTGGCGGAAGGCATGCGCCGGGGCCTGCTGGACTGACACCACCCGTCCGTACCACTCCTCGTCCTCCGATCGGGGGGCGGCCGTGCTCCGGCCGGTTCCGACGATCACGGGATCCGGCCACCACCCCTTCGGACGCAATCTGATGTCCGAGGGTGCTGGAGCGGCGCCACCGAGGCACGGAGACCGACACATGGCCTGGACGCGCGTGACAGTGATCGAGGACGACGCGGAGATCCGCGAGTTCCTGTCGGCCTCACTGCGGAAGCTGAAGTACGACGTCCACGCCGTGGCCCGCGGCACCGACGGCCTCAGCCACGCGACCACGGCCGCCCCCGGCGGGGTGATCGTCCTCGACCTGGGCCTGCCGGACATCGACGGCATGGACGTCCTCAAGATGCTCCGCGCCACGGTGAACACCCCCGTGCTGGTGGCCAGCGCCCGGGACGACGAGAGCCACATCGTCCGCGCGCTGGACCTGGGCGCCGACGACTACGTCATCAAGCCGTTCTCCGCGGAGCACCTGGACGCCCGGATCCGCGCCGTCCTGCGGCGCACGGGCGAGCGGCGCCAGGAGAGCGCGTACCACGTGGGCGGCCTGACCGTCGACATGGAAGCGCACACCGCCACCCTGGACGGCCGGGAGCTGGAGATGCGGCCCAAGGAGTTCAAGCTGCTGGCCTACCTCGCCCGCAACGCCGGCCGCGTGGTCAGCAAGGACGAACTCCTCAACGAGATCTGGTGCGACGCCTTCGGTGCCAGCGAGAAGACCATCGACGTCCATCTGTCCTGGCTGCGCCGCCGCCTGGGCGAGACCGCGGCCGAGCCGCGCTACCTGCACAGCGTGCGCGGTGTCGGAGTGAAGATCATCGAGCCTGCCGCCTGACATGCGCAGGAAATTCGCCCTGGTCAGCGCGCTCAGCACGCTGCTCACCGTCTTCCTGCTCGGTATACCCCTGATCGTCTACGCGCGCTACGCCCACCTCGCCCAGGCCGACCACGACGCGGTGATGCAGGCCCAGACCCTGGCCACCCTCACCCGCGAGTCCGCGGAGTCGGGCACCGGGCAGCTGCGGACCTGGATCGCCGAGCAGCAGTCCAACGTCCGCGCCACCGTCGTGATGCCCTCGGGAGCGCGCTACGGCGCCGCGGTACCGTGCCTGCCGCAGCCGGACCCCGACCGTCCCGGCGACCTGGAACAGTGGACCTGCAACGGGGCGCGCGTCGCGAGCCTGGCCGTGGCGGTGCCCGGCGGCAACGCACAGATCGACGTCGCGGTCGACTCCGCCGGCGCGAACGACGCGACCCTGCGCGTCGTGGCGGCCCTGGCCGGCTCCGCGGTCGTCCTGCCCGCCGTCGCCGTGGTCTTCGCCGACCGGCTGGCCCGGTCCGTGGTCCGTACCGCCGGGGAGCTCACCGAGGTGGCGGCCAGCCTGCGCCAGGGGCGGCTGGAAGCCCGCTACGGCGGCAACGGCCCCCGCGAACTCCAGCAGCTCGGCGTCACGCTCAACGCCCTGGCCGCCCGCATCGGGGCCCTGGTCACCAACGAACGCGAGTCGCTGGCGGACCTCTCCCACCGGCTGCGGACCCCCATCACCTCACTGATGCTCCAGGCCGAGGCGCTCAAGGAGCAGCCCGGGGCGGAGCGGCTGCTCAGCAGCCTCACCGAACTGAACGGCGAGGTCACCCGGGTCATCCGGCACGCCCGCAAACCGATCGTCTCCGAAGGGGGCCTGACGGCGCGTCTGGACGCGGTCGTCTCGGAGCGGGTGGCCTTCTGGGCGGTCCTGGCCGAAGAGCAGGGCCGCGCGTGCGAACTGACGATCCGTGACCCCGACTGCCAGGTGTACGTGCCCCAGGCGGAGCTCGAAGCCGCGGTCGACGTGCTGCTGGAGAACGTCTTCACCCACACGCCGGAGACGGCGGGCATGCGGATCGCCGTGCGCGCGCTGGCCGGCGGCGGTGCCGAACTGACCCTGGACGACGACGGACCGGGTTTCGCCGACCACCGTGTCGTGGAGCGGGGCCGCAGCACCGAGGGTTCCAGCGGACTCGGCCTGGACATCGCGCGCCGCACCGCGACCATCTCCGGGGGCCGGCTCGTGCTGAGCGCGGCCCCTTCCGGGGGCGCCCGCGTCACGATGGTCTTCGGAGGGCCCGCCGGCTCCCGCCGGGCGACGTGCCGGACCTCCGCCCCACCCCCGCCCGAGTCCCGTGCAGCGGCCGCGGCCGCGCCGGACCCCGATGAAGCCCCCGGGGCCCAGGCCCCCCGGTGAGCCCACCGGGCGCGCCCACCCCGTCCCCGACACCGCGCGCCGACCGGCCGCGGTCGTTCCCGTTTCCCCGAAGGAGCACGGTCATGGGAGCCATGATGTCCCTGATCTACCGGCACTGGCGTACCTGCCGACTGTCCAGGCGCGAGCTGCGCCGCTTCCACAAGGCACGGCAGCGGGCGTCCGGACGGACCTGACGGGTCCCCTCCGCGGGACCGGCCGGCACCTTCCGGCACGGCCGGACACACCGGAGCGGGTGGGGTGGCAGGACTTCCGTTCTGCCACCCCACCCGCTCCGGTGTCCGTCCACCGTGGTGGCGCCGCCTCAGATGAGGCCCTCGCGGATGGCGTACGCCACGGCGTGGGGGCGGTTGCGCAGGTTGAAGCGGTTGTTGATGGCGTGCAGCGTGTTCTTGACGGTCCGTTCCGAGTAGCACAGCTCCTGTGCGATCTCGTTGGTGTCCAGCCCCTGCGAGACCAGGCGCAGCACGTCCGCCTCGCGGTCGGTGATCCCGGAGTAGCGCTGGCCGCGGGGGGCGGCCACCTGGTGCTGGAGCTTGGAGACCTGCTTCAGGAGGCTTCCGACCAGGTCGGGCGGGAGGACGCCGGCGCCGCGGTCGACGGAGCCGATCACCTGGACGAGGCCGTCGGCGGTGACGTCCTTGCGACGGGCCAGACCGCTGATGCCGGCCTCGGCGGCGGCGAAGACGCCGTTGTCCTCCAGCGAGGAGGCGACGAGCACGATGCGGTGGATGCCGCGGCCCCGCGTGGACTTGATGAGGCCGATGGCGCCGTCGTCGATCTCGTCGACCACGAGGACGGCCATGGCGTCGGCATCGGCGTCCTTGTGGTCCACGAGGTGGACCTCGGGCCGGTTGCGCAGGGCGGCGATGACGCCCAGCTCGGAGATGGAGTCCAGGGCCTGGACGAAAACAGTGATCCTCTTCGACATGAATTCCCTCTTCGATGCGGAGACCTGAGGAGAACCACCGGGGGGACTTCCCTGGGGGCGGCCCGGCCGCGGTTCGTGTGTCCAGTGTGTGTCCGCGCGGGTTAGAGGGGAGCTAACGGAACCGGTGCGAAGGACTGTCCCTTGAGGACGTCTTCGATGCCCCTTCTCCGAGGCGGAGGGGCAGGCCGTGCGCCACCGCGGGCACGCTTCAGACGACCTCGGTGCCGCTGATCCCGACCCGGACGGTCGAGGTGCCCTCGAGAGAGACCCGGTAGCGGCACAGGGAGATCGGCCTGCGCATCGCCGCGTCGTGCCATCCGAAGCCGCTGAAGCAGACCCAGACCGGGGAGGACTGGTCCGCCTCGATGAACGCGGCCCCCTTGACCCCCAGGTAGTCGCGCAGCTCCACCGTGCACTCCAGGGGGCCGGTGCCCGGGCGGGGCATGAAGCGGAACGACACCGTGTCCGCCCGGACGAAGACCATCCCGTCGCGGATCTCGTTGCACCCGATGTCGAACTCGAGGAGTTCGGAGTCGCCCCACAGGTCCGGCACGGAAAAGGGCTCGGTCGTCGTTTTCACATCCATGGGCCCATGCTCCTGCCGATCGGGGCGCTCCGAGGGGTTCCGGGCGCAGCCGTGCACGAACGCGAAGCAGGTCTGCCCGTCGTCCTGACCGGGGGCCGGTGTCCGGCCGGGACGCGCCCCGCAAGAGTGGCCGCATGGGAGTCATCGCGTCGCTGGACGATCGGGACGTCGCCGTCGAGGCCGGTGAGCGTGCCACGTGCACGGTCCGCCTGCACAACGACGGCCGCACCGTCGACACGTTCACGCTGGACGTGTTGGGGGAGGACGTCGTCGAATGGGCGTCCGTGGAGCCGGAGAGCGTCAACGTCTTCCCCGGTGACGACGCGGTGGCCGTGATCACGTTCGCCCCGCCGCGCTCGGCCGACGTGCCGTGCGGGACGAAGGACTTCGCCCTGCGCATCATGGCGCAGGAGGACACCGACGGATCGGTGATCGAGGAGGGCACCGTCGAGGTGCTCGGCTTCTCGGAGGTGGCGGCCGAGCTGGTGCCGCGCACCGCGCGGGGCGCCCGGACGGCGCGTACCAAGCTGGCCGTCGACAACTTCGGCAACGGGCCGGTGACGGTCCAGTTCACGGGCAAGGACGAGAGCGGGGCGGTCGCCTTCTCCTTCAAGCCCGTCCAGACCGTCGTCGAGGGCGGGACCACCCAGCTGATCCCGGTCCGGATGAAGATGAAGCAGCGCTTCCTGACCGGCCAGCCCAAGACCGTGCCCGTCGAGATCGGGCTGACCGCCTCGGACGGCACCAAGCTGGACACCGCCGGCGTCGTCGTCCAGCCGGCCCTGTTGCCCCGCTGGTTCCCCAAGGCCCTGACGTTCCTGGTGGCCGGAGTGATCCTGGTGGCCGTCCTGGGACCCACGTTCTTCGACGACCGGCCGAAGTCGAAGGCCGTCGCCATGGCCAAGACGGACTCCGGTGCCGATGGCAAGGGGGCGGCCGGCGGCGCCGGCAACCAGACGCCGCCCTCCCCCGGAACGCAGCAGTCGCCCAGTGCCCCACCCCCCGGGCAGCAGCCGGCCGGCGGGGACACGGGCCAGGGCCAGAACCAGAACCAAGGAGCCGGACAGGCGCCCGCCGCAGGCGCCGGCGGCAGCGGTGGCGGAGCCGCCAACGGCGGCGCGAACGGTTCCGGTGGTGCGTCGAACAGCGGCGGTGCCAACAGCTCGGGCGGCACGGGCGGTTCGGGTGGCTCCGCCGCCAAGCCGCCGGCGGGCGGTGGAGCGCGGACGACCTCGGAGAACATCCGCATCCCGGGCCGGGGCACCACGGACAGTTCCGGCTTCCTGACGAGCAGCCGCAAGGTGGGGGCGGGGGAGAGCATCACGGTCCCCGAAGTCGTGGTGAGCAACCAGCCCGGTTCCGCGGGCACCCTGCAGATCCGGAAGAACGGCACCGTCCTGCTCTCACTCGACCTGGCCACCACGCCGACGTCGTACCGCAAGCAGTTCCCCGCCCCCGTCACCTTCAAGGCCGGGGACTCGATCGTGGTGGCCGTCCAGTGCAAGGCCGAGAGCGGCACCTGCACGCCCAGCGCCCTGTTCCCCGCCAAGGTCACCAAGGGCTGAGGCACCACCCGGTCCCGCCACGGCGGCCCGACCACCCGCCCCGTATTGAAAGGCAGGTCCCAGATGCCCGGACTCCCCGCGGCCCGGCTCGGTGACAAGGTCACCGGTACCGACGTCCACCTGGTGGTCCCGCCGCCGCCCAGCCCGCCCACGCCCCAGCCGATGCCGTTCCCGTACCAGGCCACCCTCACCGGGGGCTGCTGCCCCACCGTGCGGATCGGCGGCAAGCCGGCGGCGACGCTCGCCACGACGGCGACGATCAACCCCCCGCACATCCCGCCGGGCCCGATGGCGTTCGCGCCCACGGTCCCGCCCCCCACGAACACCGGAACCGTGGTCAAGGGCAGCGCGACCGTGCGGATCGGCGGCAAGCCCGCGGCGCGCACCGGCGACACCGTGCAGACCTGCAGCTTCCCCGCACCGGCGCCGAACGGACGGATCATGCCGCCGGTCCCGCAGCACGGGGTCACCATCGGCTGAGGCGGGAGCGTCCGGGCAGCGGTGTCCACCACGCCGGTGGCGTGGAGGTCTCTCCTCGGTCCGGTCAGGTCGCCCACGTCCGGCCGGGAGCCGGCCGTGGAACGCGAAGCCGGCGCTCCGTCAGGAGACGGTCACCGGGGCGCAGTAGGCGTACGCCTGGACCACGGCATTGGTGTCCTGCGTGGGGTTGTACGCCTGGACCATCCACGCGTCCTGCGACCCAGGGCCGCTGCCGTCAGCCCGCTGGGACACGTTGACGGTGACCCCGAAGGACGAGCGGAATCCCCCGGAGACCGCCTTCTGGCCCGCGGGGCACTTGGCCGTGCTGCCGACCGCGGTCCCGGGAGCGATCGTCATCTCCTGGCCGGTCACCTGCTGGACGCTGAGGGTCGGGCCGGCGGGTCCGGCGGGTCCGGCGGGGCCGGTCGGGCCGGCAGGGCCGGCAGGGCCCTGGGCACCTGCGGCCCCCGCCGCTCCGGCGGCTCCGGCCGCACCGGCGGCGCCCGGGGCACCGGCGGGTCCGGCGGGTCCCGCCGGGCCGGCAGGTCCCGCCGGGCCGGGCGGGCCGGGCGGACCGGGTTTCCCACCGCCACAGTCGCTCGTGGCCCGGCGCGGACCGTCGTGGCACGGTTCCGCCTGCGCGGGATGTCGTGCTGCCGTTGCCGCCGCTTCTCGAGCCTGCGCCTGCGAGGCTGCCCCGGCCATGAGCGTCCCGGAGGCGAGGAAACCCGTCAGGAGGCACGCTCCGAGCCGGCGAACTCCTGCGCGATGACCGTTTCGCATCTGAACCTCCTGGCACGGGGACCCTGCGAGGACCGCAAGCCCTCCATGCATATCGAGGGATTTTCACCTCTAAGCGGAGGCAAGGCTTTTGCCACTCGTTTGCGTCAGTCGACGCGCAGTGCGGCCAGGCGGTGTTCGAAGGGGATGACCTGGAAGCCGTCGGCCGGGTCCACGGAGGTGATCGCCCCGGTCAGGGAGCGGGGGGCGATCGCGGCGGCGGTGTCCACGTCCGGTACGGCCGGCGCCCCGGCCGCCGGGGCGGCACCGGCGGGTGCCGTGAAGCGGGCCAGCTCCGCGCCCGCGCGGGTGATCCGTCCGGCGAGGCCGTCCTCACCCCAGTCCTCGGAGGCCGCGTAGACAGCGGTCGGCAGGACGAGCGCGCGCAGGTACGTGAACAGCGGGCGCAGGGCGTGTTCGGTGACCAGGGAGTGCCGGGCGGTGCCGCCGGTGGCGCCCAGGAGTACGGGTTTGCCGGTGAGGGCGTCCTTGTC